>JBEBGK010000708.1:0-2760 GCA_040081515.1 Chthoniobacteraceae bacterium | reverse complement strand
CAGCCAATCTTCATCGGCGTAAACGTCCCCGTGCTGCGCCCGAAGCGCTCGCGCTCGACTCCGAACCATTGGAGCGTGGACAGCCAGAGATTCGACAACTGAATGCGCTTCCGCTCCTCCGCCGGGCACACGACATGGCCCTGATGCTTGATCCCGCCGCCCGCGAGCAGCACCGGCAAATCACGATTCGAATGATTCGACGCATTGCCCATGCCGCTGCCGATCACCACGAGCGTGCTGTCCATCAATCCCGCTTCCTTCAATTTCCCGAACAAGTGCGCGAACTGCGTCATGAGATATTTTTCCACCACTTGCAACTGGGTGAGCAGACCCGCCTGCTTGCTGTGGTGCGACAGCCCGTGATAGCTGCCGACATCGAGGTCGTTGGTGTGGAATCCGAGCGGGACTTCAAAGGTCGCCACGCGCGTCGAATCTGTCTGCAGCGCGAGCGTCATCAGATCCAGAAACAGCGGGATCTCCTCGATCTGCATCCGCTCCTCATCTTTCACCGCATCGATGGGCGACTTCGGCTTCGGCTTGTCCATCCACGCCTTGGACATTTTCAGCCGCCGCTCCACATCGCGCACCGAGGTCAGATATTGATCGAGCTTGCCGCGGTCCGCCGCATCAAGATTGCCGCCGAGTTGCTTCGCCGACTCGCGCAGCGCATCGAGCACGCTCGCCCGGTTCGACAGGCGCTCGCGGTCCGCCGCCTTCGCGCCCGCGCCCGACTCGACAAACAGCGCCTCAAACAGACGCGCGGGATTGTCCACCGGCGGAAGGTTCACGCCCGCCCGGTTCCAGCACATGTTCGTGCCTTCACCAATCCCCGCCGTGATCGAAGGATACCGCGTCGCGGAACCAACATGCTCCGCAGCCACCTGGTCGATCGAAATGTTCTTCTCCGGGAACCCCGCCGATTCCTCCTTCTTCACTCCCGTGAGAAACGAATGCACCGCGCCGTGACCGCCCTTCGCGTTGTGATCGAGATGCGAGAAGACCGTGAAATCCCCCCGATGCGCCTGCAACGGAGCCAGCGTGTGGCTGATCGCATAGTCGCGCCCTTCCGCTGTGGGAAAAAATCCGCCCGGCCAAAACCCAAGATGATTGCCAATGCAAATGAGCCGCCTCGGCGTGACGCCCGGGGCTGCGGCCGCGAAGCCGACATTGAGGCTTTCGAAAGCCGGGAGTGCGAGCGCCATTCCAAGTCCACGGAGGAAATGGCGGCGGTCGATGACTGGAGTGTGGCGTGTGTTCATGGTGTTGTGTGCGTTCTTAGGATTGGAAAGTAGTTGCGGCTTCAGCAGCATGTTGGGTTGAAGGCTTCGGCTAAAGCCGAAGCCACTTTGTTCATGGCAACGGCGGCGTGATCAGCGACACATGCACGTCATCCAAATAATGCGGGACCGTCCGCGCCGCCTTGTCCGGCGTCCGTGTTCCGAAAAACAGCACCAGGCTGCGAGCCGCACGTGGCACTTGAATTTTCACGCTGACCGTCTGCCAGCCCGTCACGCCAGGCGTGACATCCAGCCCCTTTGTGGCCGAAGCGATCGACTCCTCCCGCCGGTCAAACCACGCCGCATCGAGACTCTCCGGTGCCTCGGTGACGCCAAACGCCCGGATCACATACCGCACCGATGCCTCAGCACCCGCCGTGGCGAACGAAGCCGAAACCTCGATTTCCCGCGACTCCCCACCCGCGTCCGGTGGCAGCGATTGCAAATCCAGCACCTGATAAATGCGCGGCACCCCTCTGCTCAATGGTTCCAGCCGGAGCATGAACTTCCCTTCCTTCGCCAGCACCCCGTTCTCCGCCGCCACCACCCGCGCCGCATCCCCGCTCCACCGTCCCGTCCCAGTCGGGAAGCCATTCGCCAGCGGCATCTGCGGATTCTCAAACCCCGGCTCAAACACCGCGATCCGCGTCCTCTTTTCCACCCCGCGCTGAACGACAAACCCAAACACGACCGACGTGCAGAGCATTCCGAACATAATCCCCGCTGCCATTGCAGTGAGCGGACGCCATGCGAACCAGCGGTTGATTCTCGGTATCGTCGGCAATGCCTGGCCAGTCACCACCCGCAGCGATGCGCCCTGCATCGTGTGCTCCAGCAGGCCGTGGATGGATGCGGTCTCCCAATAGCGGGCGCGGGCTTCGGCGGACTGCTCCAGCAGGGCGCTCAGCCTCGCGGCGTCCGGTTCGCTGAGACGGTCTTCGAGGCAGTCTTCGATGAGGGCATCGAGTTCGTTTGGTTTCATATCAGGAAGCGTTCTTGAGTTCGGCGGACACGCAGTCGCGCAGGAAGGCGCGGGCTTTGGAAAGGGCCACACGCACGGCGGTGGAGGTCATCCCGAGGCCATCGGCCATCTCGTCGGAATCCTGCCGGCCCGAGTAGCGACGCCACAGCAGGTCGCGGCTCTTGGGCGCGAGCTTTTCGATGCAACGGCCCAGCGCTTCCTCGCGCAGCCCGGTCGTCTCAGCCGCTGGTGCCTCCTCGGCGAGCGCGATGAGGGCGGCTTCGCTCAGCACATTCGCGCGCTTCTGCTGACGGAAGTTCTCCAGCACCTTCAGCCGCGCGATGCCGCAGGCCCACGCGACAAAATTGGTCCCCGGCTGAAACGATGACGCCTTTCGCGACACCGTGAGAAACGTCTCCTGCAACACATCATCCGCATCCGCCAGCGAAGGCTGCAACGCCCGCACAAACGCCCGGATCGCCCCTTCATGCCGGACAAACAGCATCTGCAACTGCTCGGCAG
>JBEBGK010000707.1:0-2761 GCA_040081515.1 Chthoniobacteraceae bacterium | reverse complement strand
CGTCGAGACCTCCGGCCGCCCCGGCAGCGTGTCACTCGCGCGCAGCAGCGGCCATCCACGGCTCGATCGCGCTGCGCAGGAAGCCGTCCGCCGCTGGCGCTTCAAGCCCGCGACCCGCGACGGCCAGGCCTTCGCCGCCACCGTGGATGTCCCCGTGCGCTTCAGCCTGCGATGAATCCCGCCGCCGTCACTTCCGCGGCGTCACGATGTTCCCGCTCCCGATGCTCTCGGTGGCCGCGCGCAGGTCGATGATCGCGGCATCCGGCGGCAGCTTCCGCGCGCAGTCCGTCGCGATGTTGCCGGTGACGAGGATGCGTTCGCAGGCTCCCTCGGTCCACACCGCGGCGGTGGAGAGCCCGCCAAATGTGTTTCCGGTGATGGCGATGTCGCTGGTGCCGATGAGCTGAATCCCGGTGCCTTCATCGATGCCCATCGGCGTCTTGTCCTGCGCGGGCCGCTTGTCCGTTCCGCCGATGTGCGTGTTGCAGAAATTATTCGCCGAGATCGTGTGGCGTCCCGAGTCCTTGCCGACGCGCACGGAGAACTTGTGGGCGATGGTGAAAGTATTCGCGCTCACCGCGCAGCCCCACGCGTCGCGCAGGTCGATGCCGCCCTCGAGGTGATGCGCGATGACGTTTGCCGAGAGCGTGATGCCGTAGCAGTCGCGGTCGAGGATGATCGCCGTGCCGTTGCACTCCTCGATCATGTTGCCGGAAAGGACGGAGCCGTAAGTGTTCTCGATGACCACGCCGTGCCGCAGGTGATCGTCGATGTTGTTGCCGTTCATGCAGAGGTTGAACGAGTCGGCGCACCGCAGCGCGTCCTGGTTCTCCTCGAAGTGATTCCCGTTCACCACGATGTCGTGGCAGTTCACGAGGTTCACGCCCGCCGCCTTGTTGTAGGTGAGGATGGAATCGGCGATGCGCGGGTCCTCGTAGCAATCGACGAGGTTGATTCCGTGTCCGCCGTGATGGTCGATGGAGACGCCGTGCAGGTAGATCTCCTGGATTTTCTCCGCCCGGATGCCGTCGCCGCTTTTCTCGCTGCCGCTCACGCGGATGTCCGCGACCTGCACGCGCCAGAGTTGCGCCTTGGGATTCGTGTCGAGCGTTGGCGGGCGGATCAGAATCGCCGGCTCGCCGGTCTCGTTCCTGTTGATGATGTGCGTGGCCGCGCCGGAGCCGACGATGCGGGTCTCGGCGGTCCGGATGCGGAGCGGCTGCGTGATCTCAAAGTTACCCGGCGGGACGAGGACGATACCGCCGCTTTCTGGCACGGCATCGAGGGCCGCCTGGAGGTTGTCGAACGTGGATGCGTCGATCGCCTTCGGCGGAGCGGTTTGCGACAGCGTCGCGAAGGGAAATGCGATCGCAGCGAGCGCGAGCAGGGTGGGGGAATGGAGCAACGATTTTGAGTTCATCGCAGGATTCTGCGGGGCCATGTGGGCTTGCGTCGAGCGTTCCGGTAGCGGAAGTGCCGTTTGCCGTGCGCGGGAGAATCGGCCACAGTGCCGACCGATGCCGGACATCGTCCTTGCCACGCTGAACGCGAAATACATCCACGCCTCCTTCGGGCTTCGCTACCTCATGGCGAATCTCGGCGGGCTGCGGGAACGCGCGTGCATGGCGGAATTTCACATCAACCAGACGCCGCTCGAAATCACGGAGGCGATCCTCCTGCACGAACCGCGCATCCTCGGCCTCGGTGTGTATATCTGGAATGTCGCGCAGACCACCGAGGTCGTCGGGCTGCTCAAGCGCATCCGCCCCGAACTGATCATCATCCTCGGCGGCCCGGAGGTTTCTTATGAGACAGACGGTCAGGAAATCGTCGCGCTGGCGGACCATGTGATCACCGGCGAGGCGGATGTGAAATTCGCGGATGTCTGTGGCGAAGTCCTAGCCGGGCAGCGCGAGCTCACGCACGCAGCGGAACACAGGCTTCCAGCCTGCGATTACGGAGCACAAGACACTGATGGAAACGGGAGGCAGGATGCCTCCGACCCGCACAGGCTGGAAGCCTGTGTTCCGGCCCGCGCTCCGCTTTCCGCTCTCCCTAGGATCATCCCCGCGGACCTGCCCGCCCTCGACCGCCTCGCCTCACCCTACGACTTCTACACCGACGAAGACCTCGCCCACCGCGTCGCGTATGTCGAGGCGTCGCGCGGGTGTCCGTTCACCTGCGAATTCTGCCTCTCATCGCTCGACCTTCCCGTGCGCGCATTTCCGCTCGATGCGTTCCTTTCCGCGATGCAGCGGCTACTCGAACGCGGCGCGACGCAGTTCAAGTTCGTGGATCGCACCTTCAATCTCCATCTCCCCACGAGCATGGGCATCCTCCAGTTCTTCCTCGACCGCTGGCGCGACGGGCTCTTCCTGCACTTCGAGATGATCCCCGACCGGCTGCCGGAACAGCTCCGCGCGCTCATCAAGCGATTCCCGCCGGGCGCGGTGCAGTTCGAGGTCGGCATCCAGACGTTCGACGACGCCACGTCGAAGAACATCAGCCGCCGGCAGAACCTTGAACGCCTCGCCGACAACCTCCGATTCCTCCGCGAGGAGACCGGCGTGCATGTGCATGCGGACCTCATCGTCGGGCTGCCCGGCGAGGGAATGGAAAGCTTTGGCCGCGGCTTCGATCGGCTCGTCGCGCTCGGCCCGCAGGAGATCCAGGTCGGCATCCTCAAGCGCCTGCGCGGCACGCCCATCGTCCGGCACGACGCGGAAGTCGCCATGCGCTACGCGCCGCATCCGCCCTACGA
>JBEBGK010000706.1:0-2762 GCA_040081515.1 Chthoniobacteraceae bacterium | reverse complement strand
CGCCATCGCGCACCTCGGTATTCTTGTTCGGGATGGGCGTGCTGACATGCTTCGCATCGAAGTCAGGCCCGAAGGTTTCGTGGATGAGCTTCGGTGGGTCCCCGTCCGCTTGCATCGTAGCCTGTGGCGCCAACAGGAAGGCGCACAGGAGCGCCCCGCAAAAGGATCGCTGCCGGAAAAATAGCGTTGGCCTCGGCGACCGCCGGGCGCGCTTGTTGGTAGGCGCCTGGAGAAAGATCGGGGAATCGGTTTTCATAGAATCGCGGGTTGCCGCATCCGACTTGAGGTTTGCGGCGTCCAACGAGCGTGCATGTTTCGGTGTGCGTGAGAGCCGGCAAACTGGTTGCAGGCACCTGCCGGCAATGTCAACCAACCGGCCGGGAAAGTTTCGTCCTTCATTCGCGCGCGCCGCCGCCTACTCTCCGCTGCGCATGTTCACATTACTCGGGACTGATTCCACATCGAAGGCGCGCCGTGGCCGGCTGGTCACGGCCCGCGGTGCGATCGAGACGCCGGTCTTCATGCCCGTGGGAACGCAGGGAACGGTGAAGTCCGTCTCGCCCATGGAACTGCGCGAACTCGGTGCGCAGATCATCCTGGGAAACACGTATCACCTTTTCGTCCGGCCCGGGATGGAGGTGATGCGGAAATTCGGCGGGCTGCATCGCTTCATGGCGTGGGACGGGCCGATCCTCACGGACTCGGGCGGCTTCCAGGTTTTCTCCCTCTCAAAGCTGCGCAAGATCACACCGGAGGGCGTTCATTTTCAAAATCACCTCGACGGTTCGCCGATGTTCCTCGGGCCGCGCGAGGCGATGGAGATTCAGGCCGCGCTCGGCAGCGACATCTGCATGCTGTTCGACGAATGCCCGCCGTTCCCGTGCGAGCGCGACTACGCGGCGAAGAGCCTCGCGCTCACCTTGAAATGGGCGGCCATGTGCAAGGAGGTGGAGACGCCGGGGATGAAATTTGGAATCGTGCAGGGCAGCAGCTACGCCGATCTCCGCCGTGAAAGCGCCGAGGCGCTTGTGCGGATCGGATTCGACGGCTACGCGATCGGCGGCGTGAGCGTGGGCGAGCCGGAGCCGGAGATGATGAAGGCCGTCGAGTCCGCCGAGCCGTTCCTTCCCGCCGACAAGCCGCGCTACGCGATGGGCCTCGGCACGCCTCCGCAACTCGTGGAAATGATCGCGCGGGGCGTGGACATGTTCGACTGCGTGCTGCCAACGCGCATCGCGCGCAACGGCACGGCATTCACGGAGCGCGGCACGATGAATCTGAAAAATGCGGAATACGCGATGGATGAGCGCCCCATCGAGGAAGGCTGCCATTGCTACGCGTGCCGCACGTTCACGCGCGGCTACCTGCGGCATCTGATCAAGGCGAACGAGATCCTCGGCCTGCGCCTGGTGACGCTGCACAATCTGCACTTCTACCTGAACCTCATGCGGCGCATCCGCGGCCATCTCGATGCGGGGACGTTTGCCGGGTTCCGCAGGAAGTTCGTGGCCGACTACGTGCCGTGGAAATCGGAGGAGTAGCGATCACGCATCCATGAGCGCCGCCACATGCGCGGCTGCCGCGCTTGCGAGTCCGCCGAGACTGTAGCCACCCTCGAGCACGCTGACCACGCGACCCTGGGCGTGCTTGCCGGCGAAGCCGCGGACGAGACGGGTGAGGTCGGCGAAATCGGCATCCGTGAGCAGGAACTGGCCAAGCGGATCGCCCGCCCGCGAATCGAACCCCGCGCTGATGAGCACGAGCTCCGGCCGGAATTTCTCCATCGCGGGAAGCAGCCTTTTTTCAAAGCACTCGAAGATCTCCGCGCGGCCGCTGCCGGCCGGCAACGGGCAATTCAACGTCGTCCCCTTCCCTTCGCCTTCGCCCGTCTCCGAGGCGCGTCCCGTCCCGGGATACCACGGCGACTGATGCGTGCTGAAGAAGAACACGCTCCCGTCCGCGTAGAAGATGTCCTGGGTGCCGTTGCCATGGTGCACATCCCAATCGATGATCGCCACGCGCCCGATCCCGAGGCGGCGCCGGGCGTGGCGCGCGGCAAGCGCGACATCGTTCACGATGCAAAATCCCATTCCACGATCCGCGGAGGCGTGGTGGCCCGGTGGACGGATCAAACAGAATCCCGTCTTCGCGTCGCCCTGCACCACGGCTTCGACGGCGGCCAGCGCGCAGCCGGCCGCCGCCATCGCAGCGTCCCACGACTCGGGACCAACGCCTGTGTCGCCGGTGCTCAACTGGTCGCGGCCCTCGCGGATCTCCCGCTCCGCAAGATCGAGATACGCCGCGCCGTGAACGAGCAGCAGATCCTCGCGCTTCACCGCCCGCGGCCCGATTTCCCGCAGCTTCGCCAGGAGACCACCGGCCTTCAGCGCCGTGAGGACTGCGTCGTATCGGGCGGGTTGTTCGGGATGTCCGGGCCCGGCGTCGTGTTTCCTGCAGTGGGAGTCGGTCGCGAAGATCACGGGCGAATCGCACCCGATGCAGGCCTCAGCGTCAACACCCGACCCGGCACTCCGCGCCATCACAGCTTCCGATTTCTGCACCTTGACGGCGCCTTCAAAAACCGCATGCTCCGGACCGATGAGCGATTCTGATTCGAAGCTTCTCAAGGGTTCCCGCCTCTACCAGGAATTCCTCGCGGAACGGGAGGAGATCATGCGTCACAAGTGGTTTGAGAGTGAAAAGGCGGGATACGATGTCGGATTTGAAAAGGCGCTGCTCGACTGGCTGGTGAAGTACCGGGC
>JBEBGK010000705.1:0-2773 GCA_040081515.1 Chthoniobacteraceae bacterium | reverse complement strand
ATCTGTGCTTCATCCGCTCCATGCACACCGAGGCCATCAATCACGACCCGGCCGTGACGTTTCTACAGACGGGCCACCAGCAGCCGGGCCGCCCCAGTCTCGGCGCATGGACGAGCTACGGCCTCGGCAGAGAGAATGAAAACCTTCCCACATTCGTCGCGCTGATCTCGCGCGGCAGCGCGGCGCGGCCGGCAGACCCTCTCTACGCGCGGCTGTGGGGTTCGGGCTTTCTGCCGTCGAACCATCAAGGCGTGGGCTTCCGCAGCAGCGGCGATCCGGTGCTCTATCTCTCGAATCCACCGGGTCTGGATGCCCCGGCCCGGCGCGAGCAGCTCGATGCCATCGGTGCGCTGAACCGCCTGCAGTTCGACCGCCAGATCGATCCGGAAATCGAGACGCGCATCGCGCAGTACGAGATGGCCTGCCGGATGCAGACCTCCGTGCCCGAACTCACGGGCATGCGCGATGAAAGCGACGCGACCTTTGCCGCCTACGGCCCGCAGGCGCGCGTGCCGGGCACCTTTGCCGCAAATTGCCTGCTCGCCCGGCGCATGGCCGAACGCGGTGTGCGTTTCATCCAGCTCTATCACCGCGGGTGGGACCAGCATTACAACCTGCCCAGCGATCTGCGCCTGCAGAGCCAGGATGTGGATCAGCCCTGCGCCGCGCTCATCCGCGATCTCAAGCAACGCGGCCTGCTCGACGACACGCTGGTCGTCTGGGGCGGTGAATTCGGCCGGACCACCTACAGCCAGGGCAGGCTCGAAGCGGCGAACTACGGTCGCGATCATCATGGCCGCTGCTTCACCATGTGGATGGCCGGCGGCGGCGTTCGCGGTGGCACGCTCCACGGCGAGACCGATGAATTTTGCTACAATGTCGTCCGCGATCCGGTGCATGTGCATGATCTCAATGCGACCATCCTGCATCTCCTGGGCATCGATCACACGCGCCTCACTTTCAAATTCCAAGGCCGCCATTTCCGCCTGACCGATGTGCATGGCGAGGTGGTGAAGGGCATCCTCGCCTGACTCCCGCACCTCCCGCAGCCGGCGGCGCCAGGAGGCCCGCACGAAATCCTCCCTACCGGATCAACCCGAAGTGCGAGCCCGCGGTGTTCAAGAAGGGCCAGTAAACGAAGAAACCCGGGCCCATGAGATTTGCCTCGGGCACCGTGCCCCAGGCCCGGCTGTCGGAGCTGTGGTAACTGTTATCACCCAGGGCAAAGTAATTCTTTTCCGGCACCACGAATGTCGCGCCCGGCGAGCTCAGGAAAGGGCCGTTCGGGTTCGAGTAACCGGCATAGCCGTCCACCGGTGCGGTCCGCGAGCCGCGCATCACGCGGACAAACCCGGGCTCCTCCGCGCGATGCCCGTTGTGAAAAAGCTCCGGCGCAGCGATGCGCAGCTCGTCACCGGGCACTCCGGCGAGGCGCTTGATGTAAAACTGCGAGGGCTTCTGCGGCGGCGGACCGGGGTTTCCCATCCCCTCGATGTTCTGCGTGGTGAAAACGAACACCTCGCCCCGACTCGGCTTGCGGAAATGGTAACTGCATTTGTCCACAAAGACATGGTCGCCGGTATCCGTGTATCCGCGCGCGATCGGCTCGCCCCTCTTGTAGGAGCGGCCCGGGTAGATGTTGAACTGGGACTGCACGGGCGCGATCGTTTCGTTGATCCAGTAGGTGCGCCCCACGTGCGTCTCGACCTTGGTGTAAGTGAAGAAAGTGTAGAGCCCCCTCCCCTTCACCTCCGTGACCGACTTCACCGCCTCGTCACCCTCCGCAATCACGTCGTGCCACGTGCGTCCGTACGCAGCCAGTTGAAACAGCCGGACCGGGAGCGCAGGCGACGGACCTTCGGTGATCTTGCCAGTGATTCCGTTGAGCGTCGGGAACATCGACGAAGTCGGAATGGTGAACGGCTGCAGAAAGTAGGTCCGGATGCCGAGCGCGACGATGATCGCCACGAGGATGACTTCGACATTCTCAGCGATGGATGCGTTGTGCGGCAGCGGGCAATGCTCGCCGCAGAGTTTCTCGAGGGCCGCCTCGCTCGCCTTGATTGCCCCCTTGTCGCGCCCCTTCACGGCACCCTCAAGCCGCCCGATCTCCTCCTCAAACGCCGTGAGGGTCTGCGACTGCCATCGATCCCGGTTGTAGTCCACGCGCTTGCGCGCCTCCTTGATGTAAAGACGGCCTTGCTTCAGATATTTCGGCGTGAGGAATAACATGCGGCGCGCTCCAATACGGAGCCCGGGGCCCGCATGCAAGCCCGCCGCGCAGGCCGGGCGGCCGCCCCGTCGCTCCCGCTCTCCCCCTTCCGCACGCTCCTCTTCCTCATTGTCATGCTCCTGCTCCTGCTCTCCCCCCTTCCGCCCTGAGCTGTAGCCGCGCCTCGTCAGAGCGCGGGCAGATCCCGAAGCCGGAATGGAAGCGGGAAAGTCTCCCCGCGCTCTCACGCGACGCGGCTACGCCATTGCTTCATCCGCCAAGGCGACTGCCGCGGGAGTTTTTCCGACGGAAAACCCGGGAAGACAATTGCCGAAGGACTTTTTCCGGTGGAAAAACCGGAAAGACAATTGCCGCGCGAGTTTTTCCGACGGAAAATCCGCGAGGGCGACCGCCGCAGGAGTTCTTCCGACGGAAAATCCGCGAAGGCGACTGCCGCGGGATTTTTTCCGACGGAAAATCCGCGAAGGCGACTGCCGCAGGAGTTTTTCCGACAGTAAAAACCGCGAAGGCGACTGCCGCAGGAGTTTTTCCGACAGGAAA
>JBEBGK010000704.1:0-2775 GCA_040081515.1 Chthoniobacteraceae bacterium | reverse complement strand
TACGTTCGCCCCGCTTGGCAGCAAAACGCCCGGGGAAAAATCTGACGCTTCGCGTGCCGCGGTCGGGCCGGCGGCGACGCGCGACGCTCCCTTGCCGCAGCTATACGGCCCTCAGTTCTCCTTCCGCTCCTCGACCACGACAAACTGCGTCGCACCCTGCCGGTGGATCCGGAGCCGGACGGACGATTTCGTTTTTACATCCTCGCTCAGCTTCACCGCCTCATCCGCATTCGCGACTTTCTTCCCGTCGATGTCCACTATCACATCCCCCGCGCGGACATCGGCATCGGCACATGCGGAATCCGGGCTGACCTGCGTCACGAGCGCGCCCTGCACCTCGGCACCGATGCGGAAACGCTGGCGCGCCTCGGGCGAAAGGTCGGACACCGTCACGCCATCGAGGACATCGGGAACCTTGACCGGCGCAGGCGAGGGCGTCGGCGCGGCACCGAGCGGAGCCCCGTTAACACCGCGCTCGACGAGCGTCACGGAAATCGTCTTCGGCTCGCCATTCCGGAACAGCTTTAACTCGACCGTCGCACCCGGCATCATGTTCGCCACCGCGTTGCGGAACTCGCTGATGCCCTCGACGGGCCGGCCGTTCAATTCGACCAAGACATCGCCGCTCTTCACCCCCGCTTTTTCAGCGCCGCCGCCGGGCACCACTTCCGCCACGAGGATGCCGTCCTTGTTCGGCGCCTTGAATTCCTTCGCCAGCTTCTCGTCCAGCTCCTGCATCTGGATGCCGAGGAAACCGCGCTGCACCTTCCCGAATTTCAGCAGGCTCTCCATCACGCTGCGGGCCTGATTCGATGGAACCGCGAAGCCGATGCCCATGTTCCCGCCGGTCTGGGAAAAGATGGCCGAGTTCACGCCCACCAGACGTCCAAGCGTGTCCACCAGCGCGCCGCCCGAGTTTCCGGGGTTAATCGACGCGTCCGTCTGGATGAAATTCCCGAACTCCGAGATTCCCGTCTGGTTCCGCCCGACCGCGGAGATGATTCCCTTGGTCACCGTCTGCCGCAGCGCAAACGGATTGCCGATGGCGAGCACGATGTCGCCGACCTTCACCTTGTCGCTGTCCGCGAAAGTGATCGGCTTCAGATCCTTCGCCTCGACCTTGATCACTGCGATATCGCTGCCGGGGTCCGTCCCGATCTTCTTCGCCTTCAGTTCCGTCTTCCCATCCGAAAGCGTGACATTGATCTCATCCGCCTGCTCCACCACGTGGTTGTTCGTGATGATGTAGCCGTCCGCGCTGATGATCACGCCGCTGCCCAGCCCGACCGGCACCGGCTTCCCTCGTCCTTTCGCCGGATTCTTGGGGGCATCGGCCTCGTCGTCGGGAATCCCGAAGAACCTCCGGAAAAACGGATCGTCCGCCAGCGGATTGCCCCGGCCACGCGCGCCCGCTGCCACATTCTTGCTGATCGAGAGGGTCACGACGCTCGGCGAAACCTTCTCGACGACGGGAGCAAAGCTATTCTCGTGAGTTCGCTCCATCGGCGTCGCATCGACCTTGATGTCCGGCAGCTTGTTTTCAGCCAGCGCGACACCGGCGAGGGCGACGGAAGCGAGCAGTGCGAATCGGACCGAATAAGGGAGAAGAGGACGTTTCATAATTGGTGAGGCAGTCTGACAGCCTAGCACGCGCGGCGTTCAATGCCAGAATCACCCGCAAGATCTTTCGATTCCGGTCTCCCTCCCCGCGGATTTCGCATCGATGAAAGCATTCCCTGCTGCGCGCTTGCCCTGCCAGGGCCGCACGCGTAAAACCCGCGCTCTTATGTTTCACGGAACCTACACGGCGCTCGTCACGCCATTCCGAAACGACCGCTTCGATGAAGCCGCCTTCACCGACCTCATCGAGGCCCAGGTGCGGGCCGGAATCACGGGCATCGTCCCGGTCGGCACCACCGGCGAATCGCCAACGCTGGATCACGACGAGCATCTGCGCGTGATCGAAGTCGCGGTGAAGGCCGCGAAGGGCCGCTGCAAAGTCGTCGCCGGGACCGGTTCCAACTGCACGCGCGAGGCGATCGATCTGACCGTGGCGAGCGAGAAACTCGGCGCCGACGCTGCACTGCTCGTGGCGCCCTACTACAACCGCCCGACGCAGGACGGGCTTTACCGGCATTTCCGCGCCATCGCGGAAAAGACACGGCTGCCGCTGATTCTCTACAGCATCCCCGGCCGGTGCGGTGTCGAGATCGGCGTCGAGACCTGCGCGCTCCTCGCGAAGGACTGCCCGAACATCGTCGCCATCAAGGAAGCCGGCGGCAACGTCGAGCGCGTCACCGCCCTCCGCGCGGCGCTCCGTGGTTCATTCGAGATTTTCTCCGGGGACGACTCCCTCACGCTTCCGTTCATGAGCGCCGGCGCGGTGGGCGTCATCAGCGTCGCCTCGAACATCATCCCGGCCGAGGTCGTCGCCCTGGTCTCCTCCGGCCTCGCGGGACGGTTCGACGAGGCTCGCCGCCATCACTTCCACTTCTACGAGCTGTTCAAGAACCTCTTCATCGAGAGCAATCCCGCCCCGATCAAGCAGGCGCTCGCGTGGCAGGGCCGCATGACGAACGAAGTGCGTCTCCCTCTCTGCGAGATGACCGCGGCAAATCAGGACAGGCTGCGCGCGACGCTGAAGAAACTGAACCTGCTTCCCTGAATGGCCCTGCGTCTCCTCATCAATGGCGCCAAGGGCCGCATGGGCCGGATGCTCATCGCATGCGCCGGTGAAATCCCGGAGCTCTCCATCGGCGCAGCCGTCGATGTCGG
>JBEBGK010000703.1:0-2776 GCA_040081515.1 Chthoniobacteraceae bacterium | reverse complement strand
ACTTCGCGCGGCTGGTGCTCGCAGCCGCGTTGCTCGGGCTCGTCGCGCACTCCGCAGGGCGGTCCCTGCTCGGCGGCCAGGCGCTGCCGTGGTTCATCGTCAGCGGCGTCGTCGGCTTCGGCCTCGGCGATGTCGCGATGTTCGGGGCGATGCAGCGGATCGGACCGCGCCTCACCATGATGCTCACCCATTGCCTGGCCGCGCCGCTCGCGGCGTTCACGGAATGGCTGTGGCTGGACACGCGCCTCGGCGCGGCGGAAATCACCTGCGCCGCGGTCATCCTGCTCGGTGTGGCCCTTGCGCTCGCCCCGGATCAAGGCAGCGACGTTCCCCGCCGGGATTTCTGGATCGGCGTGCTCTGCGGGCTGGGCTCCGCCTGCGGCCAGGGGTTCGGCAGCGTGCTGAGCAGGAAGGCGAGCAGTTTCCTTCCGCAGCCGGACGGCATCGCCGGGGGGATCATCACCGGGGCCACCGCCGCCTATGAGCGGATCGTGCCCGCGATTCTCGTGGCGCTTCTCTTTTGTGTGCTCGAGCGCCGTGCTGCCGGGCCGGTCGCACCCGGCGTCTGGCGGCGCGCGTGGCCGTGGATCTGGGCCAATGCGCTCGCCGGCCCCAGCATCGGCGTCGCCGTCTATCAATGGGGCGTGGCCACGACGCCCACCGGAATCCTCATGCCAATCGTGGCCACGGTCCCGGTGCTCACGCAGTTCCTCGCCTGGAAAATCGACGGCCACCGGCCGACGGGCCGCACCATCCTCGGCGGAGTCATCGCCGTCGGTGGCGTCGTCGCCATGGCGGCGGTGGGTGGAAAGTTGCGGTTCTGAAGCCGTCGCCGTCGCGCTTCGCGGCGGGCGCGCGATCAGTAGCTCTTTGCAAAGACCACGCGCCGCGTGCTGGGGCGGCCGCTCCAGACGCACTTGCCGTGCTCCTCGGGCGCGTCGAACGGAATGCAGCGGATGGTCACCTTGAGCTGTTCCTTGATCTCCGCCTCCACCTCTGCCGATCCATCCCAGTGCGCGATCGCGAAGCCGCCGTGGGTCTCCGGCTTGTTTGGGTTCTTCGCCGTGAAGAACGCGAGGAATTCCTCCTTCGTGTCGATCTTCACCGTGTGCTCGTCGCGCAGTTTCGTCGCGCGTTCCATCAGCGAAGCGTGAATCTCCTGCAGCGTGGCGTCGATCTGCCCGGTGAACTCGTCGGTCGCGGGGAACGTCTTCTCCTTGTGCGGCCGATCGCGCCGGGTCACGGCGACCGATCCCTTTTCCAGGTCGCGCGGGCCTATTTCGACACGGACCGGCACGCCCTTCTTGATCCACTCCCAGTTTTTCACGCCGCCGGTGAGGTCGCGCTTGTCCACCAGCACGCGGATGGGCTCGCCGCCGTGGGTCCGGGCGCGCAGCTTCGCAGCGAGCGCGTCGCAGGCCGCGAAGACCGCATCCCGCGTCTCGGGCTTGGGCACGACCGGGAGGATGACGATCTGCTCGGGGGCGATGCGCGGGGGGAGCACCGCACCGTCGTCATCCGCGTGCGCCATGAGGACGGTCCCGACGAGGCGCGTGGAGACCCCCCACGAAGTGGTCCACGCGAGTTCCTGTTTGTTTTCGCGCGAAAGAAACTGGATGCCGCTCGCCTTGGCGAAGTTCTGCCCGAGGAAGTGTGAAGTGCCCGCCTGGATCGCCTTGCGATCCTGCACCATCGCCTCGATGCACAGCGTCTGCACCGCGCCCGGGAATCGCTCGCCGGCGCTCTTCTCGCCGGTGAACACCGGCAGCGCCAGCCAGTCCCGCGCGAAGGTCTCATACACGCGGAGCATCTGCATCGTCTCCTCGCGCGCCTCGCTCTCCGTCTCGTGCGCCGTGTGGCCCTCCTGCCAGAGAAATTCGGCGGTGCGCAGAAAGACGCGCGGCCGCATCTCCCAGCGGACGACGTTGGCCCACTGGTTGATGAGAATCGGAAGGTCGCGGTACGACTGAACCCACTTCGCATAGCTCGCGCCGATGATCGTCTCGGACGTGGGCCGGATGACGAGGGGTTCGGCGAGTTGCGAAGCCGGCGCGGGCCGCAGTCCGCCGGCGCCGTCGGATTCGAGGCGCTGATGCGTCACCACCGCGCATTCCTTCGCGAATCCCTCCACGTGCTCCGCCTCCTTCGCGAGGTAGGAGAGGGGGATGAAAAGCGGAAAGTAGGCATTCCGGTGCCCCGTCGCCTTGAACATCCCGTCGAGCGCGCGCTGCATGTTTTCCCAGATGCCGTAGCCCCACGGCTTGATGACCATGCAACCGCGAACGTCGGAGTTTTCCGCGAGGTCGGCTGCGCGGACGACCTGCTGATACCATTCAGGGAAATCCTGGTCGCGCCTCGGTGTGATTGCAGTCTGTGGCTGGCTCATGGTGAAAGGGCGCGGAGGCTAAGGGGCGCGCTGCTTACGTGCAAGCACGCCGCCTGAACTGCGCCACCGAAGGAAGGAGGCAGGCGCGAGGATCGGGGATGGGGACGGGGAAGGGAGATCAGCCCGCCTCCTCACGAGGCTGTGTGAAAAGTCTGCGTGGTGCTTCCGGGCGGCGCTCGAAATGTGGAGCCGACGACTCGTCGGCTGGCAGGATGGGCGCAGGCGGCGGGATGGCGCGGAGCAGGACGCGCTCCGAGTCCGCGGGCGCGCGTTCCGAAGCGAAGGAACGGGCCGACAGATTGTCGGCCCCACATTGCCCGCCCGCCTCATCACCATACTGCGCAAGAACGAGACATCGATCATGTCCCCGGCCGATAAGACGGCCACCAC
>JBEBGK010000051.1:0-10532 GCA_040081515.1 Chthoniobacteraceae bacterium | reverse complement strand
GCGGCATCGAAGAAGGCGGCGTTGCTGTCGGTGACTTCGACGCCGAGGCGCAGCAGCTCCGGCGTGGCATCAGCATTGCGGCAGCGTTCCAGCAATTCGACCGCGCGCTGCGTCCACACGGACCAATGACCGAGCAAGCCGCCCACGATGCGACGCTCTTTCCCGGCGAAGCGAAAGGGTGTGAGGAAATCGGCGACGATGTTGTCGTCGTTGCCGGTGTAGAGCGCGATGTCGTCGCGCCCAGCCTCGATCACAGCACGCACGACATCGAGCGTCTGGTAGCGATTGAAGGGCGCGATCTTGATGGCGACGATGTTTTCGATCTCCGCAAACCGACGCCAGAAGGCATACGGCAGCACACGCCCGCCGACGCCGGGCTGGAGGTAGAAACCGATGACCGGAATGACCTCCGCCACGGCACGGCAGGGGGCAATCAACGCATCCTCATCGGCATCACGCATCGCTCCGAGACTGAGCAATGCGGCGTGATAGCCGAGATTCCGCAGGAGTTCCGCCTCGGCCACGGCTTGCGCAGTCTGGCCGCACACTCCGGCGATGCGCACGAGGCGATTGGAGAAAGTGGTTTCGGCTTTAGCCGAATCCGATGCGGCTAAAGCCGCAGCCACTTTCATCTCCTCCGCCGCGAGTTCCAGCACGGGTTTGAACAGCCCGACCTTCGCATCGCGAATCGCAAACTGCGTGGTGTGCACCCCGACGGCGATGCCGCCCACGCCAGCGGCGATGTAGTAGCGCGTCAGTGCGCGCTGACGGCGCTCATCGAGCTTGCGCGACGACGTAAGCGCGAGCGTATGCGCGGGGATGGCGATCCCGCGGCGTAGTTGCTGGCGAAAATCGGCACTCATAGCTTTACGGCGTAATGGATCTGCCGTCCTGCCTCGACGAAGCCACACGACGGGTAAAGGTGCTGGCCCACCGGATTGTTCACCATGGTCTCGATCATCGCGAAGGCCATACCCTCGCGGCGGAAGTAATCCAGCGCGTGCTCGATGAGCTGCCGCCCGATGCCGCGCCCTTGCGCCGCCTTGTCCACGGCGAGATTCGGGATGCGGCCCTTGCCCGCCTCCCGGTCGATCCGCGTGCTGATGTAGCCGAGCACCTTGCCATCCTCCTCCGCCACAAAGACGCCATCGGGATTCGCCTCCACATCCTCATCCACATGCCGCGCCTTGCGCCAGCGCCAGTCGTGCGGGCCTACGACACCGAGCGCGCGCTCCACATTTTGGTCAATGGCGATGCCCTCGAAGCCTTCGACCGTCATGCGCTTCAGTTCATCGAGATCGCTCGATTGGCAGAGTCGGATCTTCATGTTCAAAATCGTCCGTCGGTTGTCTCGAAATGCGTCGGCTTGCCAAGCGTCGCGCCTCCTTGTCGATGCCACTGCGCGGTGGCCACGATCATCTCCTCCAGCGAGACCGTCGGCGGGCCGAACAGCTCGTACGAGCGCGTCGCATCCCAAAGCCACGCCGTCCCGCTTTCCTTGCCCGTGATGATCGGCTCATGCTCCAGCAGTTCACCAAAGCGCTGCGCCAGCCAGCGAATCGATACGCGCTCGATGCCAGTGACATTCAGCGCGGGCGGCGGAGATGCGGTGTGCGCGAGGCATTGGATCGCACGTGCATTCGCATCGCCCTGCCAGATCACATTCGCCGCGCCCATCGTTACATCGACCGGCAGGCCTTGCGCCACCTTCTGCGCCACATCGCAGAGCACGCCGTAGCGCAGGTCGATCGCATAGCAGAGCCGGAACATCAGCGCGCGGGTGCCGTGCTGCTTCGCAAAATGCGTGAACACCCGCTCACGGCCCACGCACGAGTTCGCATACTCGCCCGGCGGTCCCAGCACATCGTCTTCCCGCGAGCCGGGCCCATCCGCCGGCACCAGCGGATACACGCAGCCGGTCGAAAACACGACGATGCGCGCCTTCGCAAAACACTCCGCCACGATGGCCGGCACGAGCGTGTTCATCACCCACGTCAGCTCAGGAGCCTCGCTCGTGCCAAACTTCTGTCCCGCCATGAAAATCACGTTCGGCGCCTCCGGCAGAGCCGCCACCGCCGAGCGATCCGTCAGATCACACGCGATCGTCTCCACGCCATGCAACTGGAGCGACTGCACCGCACGCACCGACGAAAACCGCGACACCGCGGTCACCCGCCGCTGTTTTTGCCCAATCGCATCCAAGCCCCGCCGCGCGAGCCGAGCCAATGTCGGCCCCATCTTGCCGCCAGCGCCGAGCACCATCACATCGCCATCCAGCGCGCGAAGGGTATCCAGCACGCCCGGCGTCGGGCGGCTCAGTTCGTCGTCGAGTTCGTCAAGGCTGTGGATCGGATGCATTTCTTGGAAGCTGTCCGGGGCGTCCCGGTTCAGCCTTTCAGGATGACCTTCGGGATTCTGAGGGCTGTCGGATTGTGCGAGGCAAACGACATTGAACCACGGGCGGACGGCACGGCCACCGCGATCGCTTGCTCGACATCATGCACGCCGGCAGCGGCTGTGAGCAGCAATCGGAGACGGATGAGCGGTTTCATGGCGTGATGACCCATTCGAGGTTGAAGCGGGCGAGCGTGAGGGCGGCTCCTGCAAAACCGGGTTTCGTGCCGCGGCCGTAGAAGCTGAGGATGGTGCCGCTCTTCGTGACGGCGAGATCGGAATACATGCCGGGGCCGGCTTCGAGAAGTTTGTTCACTGGCCACGTCCGCGCGTCGTCGCGGCTGAGCTTGATGCTCACGTTCTTGCGGGCGCGGCTTTTGCCGGGCTCCGGCCTGCCTTCGCGTCCGCCGTCGAGGTTGTGCGGGTTGGAAAACAGGACGAGGCTTTGTCCATCGTGCTGATAGCGCACGATGCCGGCCATGCAGATGGGCTCGAGCAGAGCGTCGTCAAACTTCGGCGTGCTCCAGTTCGTCGCTCCGTCCGGGCTGGTGGTGACGAGGCGGCGATGCGCTTTCGATTCGCTGCGCACGTTGAGCATCACGCGGCCGTCGTTGAGTTCGATCGCAACGGTCTCGTTTGGATTGATCCACTCCTCGGTGCATGGGACGGCGATGTCGCCCGCGTGCCATGTCTCGCCCCGATCATCGCTATAGATAGTGGCGGTGACACTGGGCCGATGGGCGTTGCCCCCTTCGCCGGTGGAGAGCCACACGGGCACCACGAGGCGGCCGGTCTTGAGCTGGATGCTGTGATTCGGACCCGTGGCGAGCACCTTCCAATCGTAGTGCTTTTTGAAAGTGTCGAAGGCGGCAGTGATCTCGACCGGCTTGCTCCACGAAACGCCATCGTCCTCGCTGCGCTGGTAAAATGCGCGTTCGTATTCGAGGCAGAAGAGCATGTGGACGGTGCCGTTCTTGTCCGCGATGAGCACCGGGTTGTTGTAGGTGACCTGCGTGGTGTCCACGTTCTTCAGCCGGAGCGCGAAGGGGTTCTTCTGCTTCGGCCCCGGGACATCGACGATGCTTTGCGGAGCAGACCACGACTTGCCGTCATCGGTGCTGCGGCGCAGCAGGATGCGGATGTCCGACCAATCACCCCCACCCTTCCTCGCCTCGCACCAGGCGAGCACGGTGCCCTTCGCTGTCACGACGATGCCGGGGATGTGATAGAGGTTGTAGGCGGGATTGTCCCCGACGGTGAAGAGGTCCTGCTTTTCCAGGAATGGCTCGGCGGCGGGCAAAGCGGCCGCATTGAGGAGCAGAGTCGCAAGAAGGAACCGGCAAAATGATGGGCGGTAAAAGATAGGATTTCCGGTTACCCATTTTTTACCGGACATCTTTTCGCCGACGAAAGAAGTGGCGGAGGCGTGTTTCATGAGATTTGGCGCTGAGTGAAATGCTGAAACGACGGAGTCAGGCTGCCGGCTTGACCAGCTTGAAGAAGTCCATGGTTTCGAGTTCCGAACGTAGCGCCTGGGTCTGGGCGGCATCGAGACTTGCGCAGGGAAGTCGTGGGGGCCGACATTCACGCCGAGCATGGTCATCACGGCCTTGGCCGCGCCCATGTAACCGCGTGCGGCGAGCTTTTGAATGATGCGGACGGATTGCATCTGCTCTCCCTGAGCCGCAGTGAGGTCGCCGCGCTGAAAAGCGGCCATGATGCGGAGGTAGATCGGCGCGGCGAAGTTGAAGGAGCTGCCCACGGCTCCCGTTGCGCCGAGCGCGAGCGCGGCGAGCAGCATCTCGTCGAATCCGAAGGGAACGTCGAAACGGCCATCGTGCGACTCGCGGCAGAGCTGATATTCCATCAGATTGCTGCTGGTCAACTTGATGCCCGCCAGATTCGGGATGCGCTCCACCGCCTGGGAGAGAAAATCGGAAGGCGCCAGCGCGATGCCCGTCATCTTCGGGATTTCATAGTAATAGAACGGCAACTCCGGCGCGGCAGCGGCGATCTGCGCCATGCTCCCGACCAGTGTCGCGACACTGCCCGGCTTGAAATACGACGGCGCGAGCGCGCTCACCGCCGCCGCACCGAGTTGCTGCGCCTGCGCGGCGAGCACACACGCGTCGGAGAGGCAGTTCGCCCCGACATGCACGATCACCTTCAGCGCCGAGCCGCGCGTCACCTCCAACCACCGCACCGCCAGCGCCCGCCGCTCCTCCAACGTGAGCGAGCTGCTCTCCCCGGTGGTCCCGCCGATGAACGCATGCCCCACGCCTGTGCCCAGCAAGTGCGCGGCCTGTTTTTCGACGATGGCGAGATTGAGCGATCGGTCTGCATGAAACGGCGTGTGGGTGGCGGCAACGAGGCCATGGAGACGATGGAACGGTGTTTGCGGCATGCATAATATTCTACCCGGCTGGTGCACAAAACAGCGCGCCAAATCGCTGGTCCAGCGATTGGAATCATTCCCACTCCCGGAGCGGGGCCCGCTTCGCGATTGTCGCGGCGCGCTCGTTGCGGTATCGGCACGCTCCCTGAATGAAACGCGTCCTGATCCTCACCGCCGGCTACGGAGAAGGGCACAATGCCGCCGCTCGCGGCCTGGCCGAGGCGGCACGCGAAGCCGGCGCCGATGCCGAGGTCCGCGATCTCTTCGAGGAAACCTACGGGCGGCGACACAAGATCACCCAGCGGCTCTACATCAGTTGCATCAACCATGCGGCCCCGCTGTGGGCCCTCATTTATTGGGCGCTCGATCACACGCCGCTCCTGCGCCTGCTCATGCCCACGTTCGGCCCGCTCCGGCGCAGGCTGGCCGCCGTGCTCAAGGAAAAGCGCCCGGCTGCCGTGGTATCAGTCTATCCGATTTACGGGTGGCTCCTCGACCGGCTTTATGCGCCGGAGACGCGGCCTTTTGCCTCGCACACGGTGGTGACGGACAGCATCACGGTGAACACGGTCTGGCTGCGCTTCCGCTCGGATTCCTGGATCGTCCCGAATGAGGCGACGGCGGAAGTCGTCCGCCGGCTCGGTCTGCGGCCTGAACAGGTGCAGGCGCTGGGGTTCCCGGTGCGGACAAAGTTTGCGGATTCGGGAATCGTGCGCGCGGCGCCAGGCAACGGGGAGCCGCTCCGCATTTTCTACATGGTGAATCATGGCCACGCCACCGCCGCGGCGCTCGTCCGGCGGTTGCTCGGGCTCCCCGGCATCCGCCTCACCGTCACGCACGGCAAGGACGAGGCGCTGGGGCGGGAACTCGCGGCGATCGCGCGCTCGGCCGGCCGCGAGATCGAACTCCACGGATGGACGCCGCTGATTCCCGAGTTGCTGATGAAAAACCACCTCCTCATCGGCAAGGCCGGCGGCGCCGCGACGCAGGAGGCGATCGCCGCGAAGACGCCGATGATCATCACGAAGGCCGTGCCCGGGCAGGAGGAGGGCAATGCGCGATTGATCGTCGAGAACCATTGCGGCGCGCTGTGCGAGACCAACGACTCCATCGTGGAAACGATCACCCGGCTTGCCGGCGATGGCGGGCGGCTTTGGAACGAATGGCACGCATCGATCTGCAAGCTCTCCAAGCCGGATGCCGCCCGGCAGATTGCGCGGTTCATCCTCAGCCAGCCTGCTCCATCGCAAAAATGATCCGCGCCTTCCTGTTCGACATCGGAAACGTCCTCCTTCGCTTCGACTTTTCACTGGCGCTGCGCGCTCTCGCTCCGGTGAGCGATTTTGCCGATGAAGCCGATGCGCTGCGGCGAATCGACACGGTGAAACTGGCATACGAGGATGGCCGCATGACGCGGACGGAATTTCTGCGGGAGGCCTTCGCCGTCCTCGGCTACCGCGGCACCGAGGCGCAGTTCATCGCCGCATGGCAGGGCATCTTCTCGCCGAACGCGCCGATGGTGTCGCTCGTCCGCCAGCTCCACGGCCACTATCCGCTCTACCTGCTCAGCAACACCAACGACATGCACGTGGAGGGAATTTTTCGCGACTACGACTTCTTCCGGCTCTTCACGGGCGCGACGTATTCCCACGAGGCAAAGGCATCGAAGCCGCACCGCGCGATCTACGAGATCGCCTGCCGGGATCACGGGCTGGAGCCGCGGACGACATTCTTCATCGACGACCTCGCCGCGAACATCGCCACGGCCCGCGAGCTTCAGTTCCAGGCCCACCATTACCACCACGGGCGGCACGAGGAACTCGCCACAGCATTGCGCACCGCGGGACTCGAAGTGTGAGGGCGCTCGACAGCCGCCCAGTTGAGCGCGTAGATATTCACGCAAATCATGAAAACGACCCTGCTTTTTCTTTTGGGTGCCACCGCCATCTTCATCGCCGGCTGCGAAAGTGAAATGCCGCCCGAGCCCGGAAAACCGGTGATCTCCTACGCCCCCGGCCAGTCGCGCGATCAGACCTTCGAGCATCCGGCGGGCGTTGCGCCCCAGCGCGAGACGACCGTCCGGTAGGGAGCCATGGCCGGACATTCTCGCGTCGTCATCCTCGATTTCGGTTCGCAATACACGCAGGTCATCGCGCGGCGGATTCGCGAGTGCCAGGTGTACTCGCAGATCGTGCCTCACGACACGCCCGCGAAGGAAATCGCGGCGCTCAAGCCAAAGGGGATCATCCTCAGCGGAGGACCGTCGTCGGTTTACTCCAAGAACGCGCCGCATCCGGACCGGGGAATCTTCGCGCTCGGCCTGCCCGTCCTCGGGATCTGCTACGGCATGCAGCTCATGGGGCATTTCCTCGGCGGCCGCGTCGAGCACGGTCAGCGCCGTGAGTACGGCCACGGCAAGCTCAAGGTGACCCGGAAGTGCCCGCTGTTCGCCGGGCTGGGACCGGTCGCGGAAGTGTGGAACTCCCATGGCGACAAGCTCACACGGCTCCCGCGCGGCTTCCGCGTCGTCGGCCGCACGGACAATTCGCAGTTCGCCGCGATCGAGGATCCGAAGCGGCGCTTCTACGGCCTGCAATTTCATCCCGAGGTGGTCCACACACCGCGGGGAAAGGAAATCCTCGAGAATTTCGTGTACGAGATTTGCGGCGCGCCGCCGGACTGGACGATGGGATCGTTCATCGACGAGACGTGCTCCCGCATCCGCCAGCAGGTGGGCGGTGACCACGTCGTCCTCGGCCTGAGCGGCGGGGTGGACAGCTCCGTGGCCGCGGCGCTACTGCACAAGGCCATCGGCGACCAGCTCACGTGCGTTTTCGTCAACAACGGCCTGCTCCGGGCCAATGAAGCCGAGGCCGTGCAGCGCATCTTCGGCGAGCACTTTCGCATCCGGCTCAAATACGTCGATGCCAGCGCGCAATTCCTCCGCAAGCTGAAAGGCGTCACCAATCCCGAGCGGAAACGGAAGATCATCGGCTACGAATTCATCCGCGTCTTCGACGACGCCGTCGCAAGACTCACCCGGCGCAAACGCTCCGGCCGCGCGCCAAGATACCGCTGGCTCGCGCAGGGCACGCTGTATCCGGACGTCATCGAGAGCGTCGCCATCGGGAACAATCCCGCGGCGCTCATCAAGAGCCACCACAACGTCGGCGGCCTGCCGAAGCGGATGAAACTCAAGCTCATCGAACCGCTGCGCGAGTTGTTCAAGGACGAGGTCCGCGAAGTCGGAGCGCAACTCGGCCTGCCAAAGGAAATCGTCCAGCGCCAGCCGTTCCCCGGGCCCGGCCTGGCCGTGCGCATCCTCGGCGAAATCACGCCCGGGCGCCTCCGCATCCTCCGCGAGGCGGACACCATCGTCGTAAGCGAGATGAAATCGAGCGACTGGTATTACAAGGTCTGGCAGTCCTTCGCCGTCCTCCTGCCCGTGAGGAGCGTCGGCGTGATGGGCGACGAGCGGACCTACGAAAACACCTGCGCCGTACGCGTCGTCGAGAGCCAGGACGGCATGACGGCCGACTGGGTCCGCCTGCCCTACGATCTCCTCGCCCGCATCAGCAGCCGCATCGTGAATGAGGTGAAGGGGATCAACCGTTGCGTCTTCGACATCACCTCGAAGCCGCCCGGGACGATCGAGTGGGAATAGACTTCGCGCCCGGTGGCGCGGTCAATTCTCGCTGCTCGTCCCCTTTTTCAACGCGCTCTGCGCAGCGCCGAAAACTCCGGACGTGATGCTGCGAACGATCGTGAAAGGGAGGCCGACGATGGTGAGAAAGCCCCTGCCCAGACGGCCGGCCGCACTCCTCTCGGGAAAGCGCCTGTCCAACCCGCCCGGGCTCCTCCTGGCGTTCTCGTCCTGCGCCATGGTGCGGAGCGGCGCGGCAGCCAGCAACACCAGCACCAAAGGCAGCGCGGCGCGGATTGATTTTCTGAGGGTCGGGGAGTCGGTGGATGTTTGCATGGCTGGGCTCTCTTCGTGCGGACTTGCGCCGGGGCGTTACGCCAGTCTCGCGTCGGAAACAAGGACGATCCTTCCTGTCCGGCTCCCGCGCCCATCCGTCCCCAGCTTTCCCCTACGAAGCCAGCGCATTCGGGATTGAATACCACACCCCGTTCCTGCGACCAACTCAGCCAACCAGCCCATGAAATTCCCCTTCCTCCTCCTCGCCCTCTCCGTCCCCGCATTCGCCGCCGCTCCGGCCGTCCCGGGCCCGAAGGCGCTCACCCGCGGATCATCCGCCGTCGCCGCCGAATGGCCGCAGTGGCGCGGACCGAACCGCGACGGCAATTCCACCGAGACCGGCCTGCTCAAGCAGTGGCCGGCCGAGGGCCCGAAGCGCGCGTGGCTCTACGAAAATGCGGGCCTCGGCTACAGCAGCTTCAGCATCGTCGCGGGCAGGCTCTTCACCATTGGCACGCGGGATGAAAAGGAAATCCTCCTCGCGCTGGATGCGAAGACCGGCAAGGAACTTTGGGCGACGCCGATCGGCGAGATCCTCGGCAACAACTGGGGCGACGGCCCGCGCGGCACTCCCACCGTCGATGCCGATCGCGTCTATGCCATCAGCGGAAAGGGCAACCTCGTCTGCGCTCAGGCCGCGTCCGGCAAGATCGTGTGGGAAAAATCCATGCAGGACCTCGGCGGAAAAGTTCCCGGCTGGGGCTACACGGAATCCCCGCTCGTGGACGGCAAACTCGTCGTCGCCACACCCGGCGGCGACCAGGGCACGATGGCCGCCTTTGACAAGATGACCGGCGCGCTCGCCTGGCAAAGCGCCGACATCACCGAGGGCGCGCAATATTCCTCCATCGTTCCGGCGACGCTCAACGGGAAGAAACAGTACGTGCAACTCGTGATGCAAACGCTCTTCGGCGTGGACCCGGCGAACGGCAAACTCATCTGGCGTTCCCCGTGGTCCGGCAAGACCGCCGTCATCCCGACCCCGATCGTGAAGGGCGACGAGGTCTTCATCAGCAGCGGTTACGGCGTCGGCTGCAAGAAGGTGAAAGTCAACGGCAGCGAGGCGACGGACGTCTTCATGAACAAGGATCTCGAGAACCACCACGGCGGCGTGATCCTCATCGGCGATTACCTCTACGGCCACAGCAACAGGGATGGCTGGACGTGCATGAACTTCGCCGACGGCGCCGTGAAGTGGCAGGAGAAGAAGGCGCTCGGCAAAGGCGCGATCGCCTACGCGGACGGCATGCTCTACTGCCAGGACGAAAGGTCGGGCACCGTCGCGCTCATCGAAGCCTCGCCGAACGGCTGGAGCGAGAAGAGCCGCTTCACGCTCAGCCCGCTCGCGACCATCCGCAGCGCAAAGGGCGCCGTGTGGACGCATCCCGTCATCGCCAACGGCAAACTCTATCTCCGCGACCAGAACTACATCTATTGCCACGACGTGCGGAAGGTCGCCCCGTAAGATCGGCGAGACCATCTGCCACACCCGCTTTATGCAAGATGAAGAGCAGCGGCTCTCCAGATTCCCATTCTCCAAAACAAACAACCCAACCATGAAACTCCTCAAATCCATCCTCGCAGCCTTCTCGCTCACCTCGTTTGCAGCCGCCGCCGACGCGCCACTCGCCGTCGGAGCCGCGGCGCCGGACGTCACCTCGAAAGACCAGGACGGCAAGGCCGTGTCCTTCAAGGACGTTTACGCCAAGGGCCCGACGCTCGTTTACTTCTATCCGAAGGCCAACACCCCGGGCTGCACCAAGC
>JBEBGK010000702.1:0-2780 GCA_040081515.1 Chthoniobacteraceae bacterium | reverse complement strand
CTGTTTAACCACGCCATGAATCGCCGCTTATTCCTCCTCATGACCACCCTTGCCGCCGCCCTGCCCGTCTTCACCGCCGCCGCGGACACCCGCTGCTTTGAAATGCGCACCTACTACGCCGCGCCCGGCAAGCTCGACGAGTTGCTCGCCCGTTTCCGCAATCACACGGTGAAACTTTTCGAGAAGCACGGCATCACGAACATCGGCTACTGGGTCCCGGTCGAGAACGCGGAGAACAAGCTCATCTATGTGATCGCATTCCCCAGCCGCGAGGCGCAGAAGGAATCGTGGAAGGCATTCGCCGCGGACCCGGACTGGCAGCGCGCACGCAAGGCTTCCGAAGAGAATGGAAAGCTTCTCGCCAAGGTGGAGTCGGTGTTCCTGTCGGCCACGGATTTCTCGCCGGCGATCCAGCCGGCGGTCGCGGAGCCGCGCGTATTCGAGCTGCGGAGCTACACGACAACGCCCGGCAACCTCGTCCGGCTGCTCGCGCGGTTCCGCAACCACACGACGAAGCTCTTTGCAAAGCACGGGATGACGAACGTGGCCTACTGGACGCCGATGCCCGACCAGAAGGACGCGGAGAGCACGCTCGTGTACATCATGGCCCACAAGGATGCCGATGCGCACAAGGCTTCGTTCGACGCGTTCCGCAAGGACCCGGACTGGATCGCCGCGCGCGACGCGAGCGAAAAGGAGGCCGGCGGTTCACTGACGGTGAAGGACGGCGTGAAGTCGGTGCTGATGAAGGCGACGGACTTCTCGCCGATGCGATAGGCGGAAGCGCCGCGCGAAAGTTGCGCTGCGTCGCCACCGGGCGTACCGTCCATCGGAAATCGTGAATACCCTGCGCCCGAAGCTGTCCGCGGACGACCAGCGCCGGCTGGATGAACTCCATGCGCGCCTCACGAGGCTCCGCCGCTATTACATCGGCTACCCGTGCAACGAGGATTTCGACTACTCGGAGCTCGCGGGATTTTTCGATTTCGCGGTGAACAACGTCGGCGATCCCTTCGCCGGGTCGAACATCCCGCTGAACACGCACGATTTCGAACGCGATGTCCTGGCCGATTTCGCGGAATTCACGCGTGCGCCGCAGGGCGAATGGTGGGGCTACGTGACCAGCGGCGGCACGGAGGGAAACATGTACGGTCTCTACGTCGCGCGGGAACTTTTCCCCGACGGGATCTGCTATTTCTCGGAGGACACGCACTACTCCGTGGCCAAGGTGCTCCGGCTCCAGCACACGCGGAACATCATGCTCAAGAGCCAGCCGAACGGGGAGCTGGACTACGACGATCTGCGCGAGACGCTGCGCATCCATCGCGATGTCCCGCCGATCATCTTTGCGAACATCGGCACGACGATGAAGGGCGCGGTGGACAACCTCGCGACCATCCGCGGCGTGCTGGACGATCTCGCCATCACGAACGCCTACATCCACGCAGATGCCGCGCTCTCGGGGATGATCCTGCCGTTTGTCGAGAAGCCGCAGCCATGGAATTTCGCGGCCGGGGCGGACAGCATCGCGATCTCGGGCCACAAGATGCTCGGTTCACCGCTGCCGTGCGGGGTGGTCATCGCGCGGAAATCCCACGTGGACCGCATCGCGCGGAGCATCGAGTACATCGGCGCGCTGGATACGACGATCGCCGGCTCGCGCAGTGCGATCGCGCCGCTCTTCCTCTGGTACCGACTGCGGACCCTCGGCCGGGACGGCATCACGGCGCTGGTGCGCCGGAGCATCGAAGCGGCGGACTACGCGATCGCAAAGCTGCGCGAACGCGGCATCGAGGCGTGGCGGCACGAGAATTCCCCCACCGTGGTCTTTCCGCGCCCGCCGGATGAGGTGATGAAGAAATGGATCATCGCCCCGAAGCGGGGGATCGGCCACATCATCACGATGCCGCACGTCACCGCGGACATCATCGACGAATTCGTCGCGGATTTCGCGGACGCCATCAGCCGGACGAAAGTCGCCCACCCATGAAACAGCTCACCGTCCTCGTCCCCAACAAGCCGGGCCAGTTTGCGGCGATCGCCGAAGTGCTCGCCCAACGCGGCGTGAACATCGAGTCGTTCGACGTGGAGGGCCACGGAGCGGAGGGCCTGATCGTGCTGATGGTGGATCAATACGACGAGGCGCTGCGGGCGCTGCGCGACGCGGGCTTCCGAGCCGTGACGCAGGACACCCTGCTCATCCGGCTCGAGGACAAACCGGGCGCGCTCGCCCGCGTGGCTGCGCGGCTCAAGGATGCCGGGCTGGATCTTCGCTCGATGCACATCGTGCGGCGGGTCGGCGAATTCAGCATCGTGAGCCTGGTGGCCAGCGACAATGCGCGGGCGGCCGCCGTCCTCCATGAAGTCCTCATGGTCGAACCCCCTTCTCCAGAGTGATTTGTACCCCCTCCGCTCCGCCATTGCCGCACGGCAGGCCATTTGCTACAGAACCGGTCCCTCCATAGCCTCCAGCCAGCATGCCGACCTACGAATACGAGTGTGAAAAGTGCAGCAAGACCTTCGAGTGCCTCCAGTCGATGAAGGACGATCCCTTCAAGATCTGCCCGAAGGAACTCTGCCGGATGAAAACGTGGGGCAAGGGGAAAGTGAAACGTCTCCTCGGGACCGGCGGCCCGCTCATCTTCAAGGGCTCCGGTTTTTACATCACCGATTACCGATCCGAAGGCTACAAGGCGGCCGCGAAAAAGGATTCAGGCGACGCGGCACCGGCCAAGCCGGCGGAAACGAAGCCGGCCCCGCCGGCGAAGAAGACCACAACC
>JBEBGK010000050.1:0-10535 GCA_040081515.1 Chthoniobacteraceae bacterium | reverse complement strand
CTTCGAGAAGTTCATGGAGAAGTACAAGATGCTGTCTCCCCGCTCGCTCGACGCAAAATTCCGGCTCGCGATCGCGTATGTGCAGCAGGGCCTGTATGACGACGCGCTCCGGCATTTGAAGGAGCTGCTCCCGAACCCCAAGATCGACGTCGCCGCGAAGGAGATGGCGCAGTTGCTCATCGCAAAATCGCTGACCTTGAAGGGATTCAAGATGCCGGGGGACACGGAGGATCAGAAGAAGCAGCAGCGGCCGGTTTTCGCAGAGGCGATCAAGGAATACGACGCGTTCCTCACAACGTTTCCGAAGAGCCGCGACATCGACGGCGCGCTTTTCCTCCGCGCGACGCTGCTCCTGCAATCGGACAATTATGACGAGGCCGTGAAAGGCTTCGGCGCCGTGGCGCGCATGGCGACCAGCCCGTTCGCATGGGAGTCGGTGATGTGGATTGGGAAGACGTACTTCATCCAGGCAAACTCGCTGCTCGAGACCAAGGGCGGCAAGGAACCGAAACCCGAGGATGTCCAGGCCGCGCTCGCGCTTTTCGACAAGGCGCAGCCGCCGCTCGAGGAGGCCTACAAGCGGAGCGGCGACATCGCGCTGCAGAATGACGCGGTCTTTTTCGTCGGCCAGATGCGGCTCACCCGGAGCCAGAACATCACCGATCCGGACGAGGAGAAGCTGAAGCAAACCCAGGCCGGCCTGCTGAAGAATGCGCTCGAGGCATTCCGCTCCGTGCGGAGCGTTGAGGAGGTCGTCGCGGCGCAGGATGCGAAAATCAAATCCCTCGAACAGGCGATCACCCTGCTCAAGCCCGGCACGGTGGACTATCTGGCGGTCAAGACCCGCATCGAGAACCTCATCGACCATGAGGCGGAGAAGCGGGAAAAATTCAAGAGCGGCCAGGACCAGTATCTCGCCGCGCGCCTCGCCATCGCGCGCATCTTTCTCTTTCTGAAACAGACGGACGAGGCGCGGATGCTCGTCCGCCATCTCCAGGGCCAGAAGGAACTTCTCGAGAAGGACAAGGAAGGGCAGGCCACGCTCGCCTCGCTGCTCTGCCTCACTTACGCCGAGCAGAAAAATGCCGCCAAGGCGCTCGAGTCCTACCAGGCGTTCCGGAAGGATTTCAAGGGGAACATCAATGGGGACAATCTGCCGTTGCTCGTGGCAAACGCGCTCGTCGAGCAGGGCGACGCGGCGAAGGCCGAGCAGATCGTCAACGAGGGCAGGGCCGACTACAAGGAATGGCGTTTCACGACGGAATCCACGCAGGTGCTCACCGCCGCCGCGCTCAAGAAGAACGACTACAAAAAGGCGCTCGAATTATGCAACGGCCTGCTCGCCGGGGCGCTCAAGCCGGAGGTCGAGGCGCAGACGCTTTTCATCAAGGGCAGCGTGCAACAGGCCCAGGCGCTCACCGCAAGCGACCCAGCGATGGCCGATGCCGCCATCACCACTTTCAAGGTCCTGCGCGACAAATTCCCCACCAACCCGCAGACCGAGGACGCGTGGTTCAACACCTGCCAGATCCTCGCGGGGAAGGATCCCGCCAAGGCTGTGACGGAACTCGAGGGCTTCCTCGGCAAGTTCGCCGCGGGCGGTGGAAAGAGCCCGAACACAAAGACGAATATTCCCACCGCCCAATATCTGCTCGGCAGCGCCTTCGCCGCGCTCAGTCAGAAGGACAAGGCGGTGGATGCGTGGAAGAAAGTCGTCGACACGCACCCCGAGAGTGAGCCGGCGCCGGGCGCCTATTTCAAAATCTTCGACGTGTACAACGAGCGGAAGGACTACCCGGCGGCGATGAAGCTCATGGAGGACTTTCTCAAGAAATATCCGAAACACGAGAACGTGTACTTCGCCTACAGCAACCTGGCCGAGTTCCTCTTCGCGGGCTCGCTCGACAGCAAGACGGCCCCGAAGGGCCAACCCCCGACCGTCGCCGTGGAAGCCGGCACGAAGAAGCTCCTCGAATACGTGGACTACGAGCTTTCCAACAACCTCGACAACAAGCGCGGCGATGGCTCCCTCCTCAAGATCGCCGACCGCTGGCTGAAGGAACTCTCGAAGCTCCCGCCGTATCTCACGCAGAATCCCGAGCAACGGATCACCTGGCAGAAAGCGGTCGATAACGTCACCGCCGCGGTCGAGCGCCTGCTGAAGGATTACCCCGCCAGCGAACGCCTCCAGGAGGGGCTCGAACGCCTCGTCTCCGTCGAGAACGCGCGCCGCAAGGCGCAGCAGGCCGACGCGGGGCAGATCGAGGCGCACTTCAAGGATCTCATGACGAAGTATGGCACGTCGCCCCTCGTGAAAGCCAAGCTCGACGTCGCCCTTGCCTCGATCCTCGAGGATGCGGATCCCAAGCGCGCGTTCGCGACCATGAAGGCCTCGTTCGACGCCGTACCCGAGCCCGTGAAAGTAAAGGACGCGAGCGGAGCGGAGCGGGTCGTGCCCACTTTCACGCCGACGGATTTCGATCGCTACCTCGCGGGTCTCTTTGCGGAGAAGAAGACCGACGATGTCGCCAAGGTCGTGGCGCGCGTCCGCATCGAGTATCCACTCGGCGAAAAGGAGAATCCCGCGCAGGCCACGCCGATGGTGCGCGATGGCCAGGCCGTGGCCCTTTTCTGGGAAGCGAAGCTCCTGCAGGAGCAGGGGAAGATGACCGATGCCGGCGCGAAGTTCTCCAGGCTGAAGGAGCAATTCCCGAAGTCCTCCAAGGCGCTCGAGGCCGACTACGGCGTGATCCTCGGTGAATTCGAGCAGACCGGCGTGGTGAAGGACGACTACGTGAAGCGCCTGAACAAAATCATCAGCACGCAGACCGGCAAGAGCTTCGAACTCCAGGCCAAGGCGCTCCTGCTCGTCGGCCGGTTGCAGGAGGCAAACAAGGATTTCGACGGCGCCATCGAGACCTACGGGAAGATCCACAATCGCTTCGCCAGCGTACCAAAACTCGCCGCGGATGGCCTCTGGAAAGCCGCCGAGATCGCGGAGAAACAGGCGAAGGGCGATCCTGCCTTCCCGGTCAAGACTGCGAAAGAGAAACGCGCCGCCGCCGAGGCCAGGGCCGCCGCGGCAAAGGCCGAGAGTGCCAAGGAAAAGCCCGCGCTGGAAAAGCCCGACGCTCCCAAGCCGGGCGAACCCAGCCCGGCACCCGCAAACCCCGCCGGAAAGACCACCGTGGCAGTCGATACCGCACAGAAATAGCTTGGCAGGCGAGGGCGCATCGGGAAAACACGCGCCGCATCGCCGCCGCCCGCAGGGATGACCAACCACCTCCTCATGTTCCGCACCTTCACCGTCCTCGCCTCGTCCTGCGTGGCTCTGCTCCTCGGCGCATGCTCCGAGAAGAGCGAAGCCGAGAAGGCCGACGACGAACGCGCCGCCGTCCGCGAAGAGAAACGCAAGCGCGCAGTTCAGCTCTACCAGACGCTGGCAAAGGAATATCCGGACCACCCGAAGGCCGAGGAAGCAAAGCAGAGAGCCGCCGCCCTCGAGGCGATGGCCCCGAAAAAGTAGGCATGGCCCGCGAAAGCGCCGCCGCGCGGGCGTCGCGCGCTCAGAAAATTCTCCGCGTCCTCGCGCGCACATATCCCGACGCCCATTGCGAGCTGGATTTCTCCAGCCCGCTCGAACTCCTCATCGCCACCATCCTCAGCGCGCAGTGCACGGACAAGCGCGTGAACCTCGTCACCAAGGAACTCTTCCGCGTCTGCAAGACCGCCGCCGACTACGTCGCGCTGCCGCAGGAGCAGCTCGAGGAAATCATCAACTCCACCGGATTCTTCCGGGCGAAGGCCCGCAGCATCAAGGCATGCTGCGCGCGCCTCGTCGCCAATCACGCGGGCCAGGTCCCCCGCACCATGGACGAACTCACATCGCTCCAAGGCGTCGGCCGCAAGACCGCCAACGTCGTGCTCGGCAACGTCTATGGCCTCAACGAAGGCATCGTCGTGGACACCCACGTCCAGCGCCTCAGCCGCCGGCTCGGTCTCACGCGCGCGAATACGCCGGAAAAAATCGAGCTGGAGCTCATGAAACGGATCCCCCGCGACCAGTGGGCGCTCTTCAGCCACTGGCTCATCTGGCACGGGCGCCGACGCTGCGCCGCCCGCAAGCCCGACTGCGCCGCCTGCGAACTCGCCAGCCTCTGCCCGCAAGTCGGCGTAGCGAAACCGTAGCCGCGCTTGTCAAAGCGCGGGCACACTCCCGCCGCGCGTCACACCTTCCAGTTCCCGCGATACTCGCGCGTGAGCCACTCCGGCTTCCCGGTACCGCCGGCAAACTCGAGCTTCTCCGGATTCCACTCGATCTTCTGCCCGTAGCGATACGCGAAATTCACCAAGTGACACGTCGTCACCGTCCGCGCGCCGATCTCCACGTCCGCGATGGGCCGCTGACGCGAACGCACGCACGCGATGAAGTCATCCTTGTGACCCGTCGTCGCCTGCAATTTGATCTTCGCGCCGGTCAGAAACTCCTTCTCCACCGCGTCGAGCTGCGCCGCAAGCGGCGGCTTGCTGTCCTGCTTGCTGAAATCCGCCACCACGCGGTCGCCGAGCTTCAGAATGAACCGCCCGCGATTCACAAAGATCATCCCGGCCTCGCCATGGAATGTGACCCCGTTCTGCGACACATGCGTGACCTCCACGCCGTTGCCATATTTCAGCTTCACGCCCTCCTGCGCATCCGGCTTGCCCACCGGGTTGATCTCCAGCGGCCCGCGCCCGTCCTCGCCGAGTCCCCACTGGCAGATGTCGAAATGATGCGCGCCCCAGTCCGTCACCATGCCGCCGCCGTATTCCCAGTACTTCCGCCAGTTCGGGAAATGATTATGCACACCGCGCGGCGAGAGCTCGCTGTGATACGGCCGCATCGGCGCCGGCCCCAGCCAGCGATCCCAATCCAGCCCCGGCTCCATCGCCTCCTCGGGCAAATCGCACGGCTTGCCCGGCCCGCCCACGCCGACGGCGACATGGTAGATCTTTCCGATGATCCCATTGCGCGCCAGTTCGCACGCCACACGGAACTCCCGCGAACTGCGCTGTTGCGAGCCCGTCTGGAACACCCGGTTGTTGTCGCGCACCGCCTTCACCAGCGCCCACGCCTCGTGGACCGTCTCCGTCATCGGCTTCTCCCCGTAAATGTCCTTCCCCGCCTTCGCCGCGGCGATGTCGATGATCGCATGCCAGTGATCCGGCGTCGCCACGCACACCAGATCGATGTCCTTCCGCGAGAGGACATCCTCGAAATTCGCGAACGCCGCGCAGCCCTTGTAACCCGAGCCCGCCGCCTTCGAGTAAAAAGTCTCCGCCGTCTTCTTCGCACTCTCGCGCCGCGTCGTATCCACGTCGCACACCGCGACCACCTGCGTGTCCGCGCGTTTCAGCCAGTCATTGAGATGGCCGGAATTCATCTTGCCCATGCCGATGAGGCCGATGGACAGGCGTTCATTGGGCTTCACCTCCGCCGACCAGATGCGGCCCGGCAGGAACATCGGCGCGACGCCGGCGGCGATGGTGGTCTTGATAAACGAACGACGGGAACTTTGGGAGATGCTCATGGGGATGTGGGTTGGTTGTGCCCACACTGTGGCAAGGCGGAACGCCCACGTCAAAACAACATCCGCCTCGGATCAGGCCCGCAGGGTATCGGCATGGCGATGATCGCCTCCGTGGCCTCCGCTTCGCTTGGATGGGTATCCGGGCCGGCGCAGAGGAGGAGAACTGACTGGCAGGGTGGGGTGGCATTTGATAGGTCGGCCACCGCGTCCGGCCGGGGAGCGGAAGTGGGGCAGGCGACTCGCCTGCCGGGTCTCATCGGGCGACTCGCCCGATGTTCCGGCGAGTCGCCGGAACAGACCCCTCCCCGGTTTGTGTTTCAGACGATCGACGGAATCGTGTGTCGCTCGCACGATGATCAAGGAGACGGGGCGCCTCGCCCCGTGGGAGGTTCTTTGCACGGGGCGGGACGCCCCGGTTCCTTGGTGATGCGTGGACGGCTTTGTTTTGCATGCACAACGAAACGCGCGCGGAGCGACGCGTTCCACCGGCGAAAAAAAACACGTTTTCCCGCAGCGCGCTTCTGCTTATGGTCCGCCGGTAATGGAAATACTTCCGATTGAGATTTTCGGTGTCGCCGTGGATATCCCCTTCCCCACCCCGCTCGGGTTTCAGACTGCAAAGCTGGAGGATTTCGCAGCGAAGATCTGTGATGCACAGACGGGCCTAGGGCTGCGGGCCGACCAGATCCGGCTGCGGAAATTCGACGATCTTTTCGACTACGAGCTGAAGGCGAATTTTTTCGGTGAGAACGGGAACCTGAACCGCACGGCGGATCGGGTGAAGTTCGGCGTGCGCAATGCGCGCACGGACGGGGACTGGAAGATCATCCACCAGTCGCTGACGAAGCTCTACAAGCTGCTGGAGGTGGAAAAGGCGTCGGTGACGCATCTCTCGACACATGTGCATGCGAAGTTCGACACGGCCGAGGAGCGCGAGAAGTGGCTGGGGCAGTTTTCGCACAATTCGCTGGTGGATAAGCCGGCGGCGCTCGGCTACGTGCGGATTCAGGATTGGGAAAAGGACATCCGCATCCTGATCGAGCAGTCCAACGCGGCGCCGAATGCGGTGTTCGTGGCGTGGGACACGCATTTCACGAACAACCAGGAGTGGGACAGCTTCCTGGGGACGCTGCCGAATGTGATGGAGAATTCGGCGAACTTTTTCGAGCTGGGCTTCGAGCCGTTCAAGGAACGGGTCTGAGGCGGCGGGAGCGGTTTACTTTGCAGGGCCGTCGGGCTTTGCCGGAGCGGCTGCGGGTGCTGCGTCGGCCGGCTTGCTTTCCTTGGGCTTGGTCTCGATCGGTTTGTCCGAGTTGTCGGGCTTCAGGAACATGCGCGCTTCCTTGTAGCTGATGACGCCGTCGAGTTCGCGGAGGAAGTTGGCGCCGAAGATCGCGTCGTGGTTCCCTTTTCCGCCGATGACGGGCATGTCCTTGTAGAGATCGGCGGAGAGGAGGGTGCGGTTTTCGATGACGGCGTCGCCCATCTTGAGCAGGGCGACCTGTGTCTTTGCGGCGGGGGCGGTGCCGCCGATTCCGACGATGGTCTGGTCCATCGGGCCAATCACGGCGCCGGTGGTCTTTGCGAAGTCGAGGTGCAGCACGCCGCTGAAGGCGCCGGTGTCGATGAGGAAGGCGGCCTTGGTGGTGTTCACGAAGCCATCGACGAGGATGTGGTTGCCGGCCATCCGGTACTCGAAGGACTGGTAGCCGCGGAGTTCGAGGAGTTCCTTCACGGTGAGGGTGCGCCACTCGGGCATCTTGGCCATCACGTCGCGGAGCTTGTCCCATTTTGCGACGATGTCCTTGTCGGCGTCGGAGAGTTTGTCGATGGGCCACGGGGCGGGGCGGCCGTTCTGCATGCGGAAGGTGACCTGCGTGTCGGTCTTGTCGAGGAGGGCGGCGACGAAGTTTTTGCCGTCGCTGGTGGTCCAGCGTTTCCATTCGGCGTAGCCGGCGGCCTGCGGCTGGGCGGCGGGTTGCGCCGGCTTGCCCGCGGCGAGCTTGGCGTTGTCGGGCTTCAGGAACATGCGGCCCTCGCGGTAGCTGATCACGGCGTCGAGTTCGCGCAGGAAGTCCGCGCCGAAGATGGCGTCGTATTCACCCTTGCCGCCGGAGTTCTTGAACATGTCGGTGGTGAGCAGCTTGCGGTTCTCGATGGTGGCGTCACCGAGCTTGAGGACGGGCACCTTCGTCACCGCAGCCATCGCCTTGCCGCCGACACCGAAGATTTCCTGGTCGAACTCGCCGATTTCGAGCCCGGCATCCTTCGCGGCATCCACGTGGATGAGGGAGCTGTTCGCGCCGGTGTCCACCATGAAGCGGGTGCGTTTGCCGTTCAGTTCGCCCTCGACGAAGATGTGGTTCCCGCGGATGTCGAACTCGAAGGACTGGTAGCCGCGCATCTCGAGCATTTCCTTCACGGAGAGTTTCGCGAAGTCGGCGTTGTTCATGAGCGCGTCCTTGAACGGCGTCCATTTCCGCACGAACTGCTGGTCCGGGCCGCTCAGGTCGCGAATCGGGAGCACGGTGGTCTGCCCGCTCTGGAGCTTGAAGGTCGCGGAGAGGTCCGTCTTCGTGAGCACGGCGGCGTAGAAGGTCTTGCCGTCCCGGGTGACGAAGCGGCGGAAGGCAGCGGTCTGCTGCGCGGAGGCGTCCGGGACGAGGGTCAGGATCGCGGCGAGGACAGCGGAGAGAAATATGGTCGTGCGTTTCATGGGGTCGGAAGTGTGGTGCGGGATGTAAGCCCGCGGCAGAGCCGGGCGCAAGCCGCGTTGATGGCGTTGAAAACGGTTGGACATCCGCCATGGCTCCGACCTTACTCGGTCGCATGAGACCCGTCAGAATCGCACTCGCGGCACTCGCCGTGTCACTCGCCTCCACTTCCCTCGCGCTCGAGCCGCGCACCTGGATCATCCTCGATGGCCGGATCATCGAGGCAGAATTGCAGAAGGTTTCCGGCAACCTCGTGAGCATCCTCGACACCACCGGCAAGCAGGTGCAGCTCGACAAGTCGTGGCTGAGCATCGGGGACAACGAATACATAAAGGAATACTTCCCCGACGCGAAGGCGACGGGCGTGGGCTCGACGGCGAGCGCGGCGGTGCAGCTCCCGCAGCCTGCGAAGACGGCGAAGATCGATCCGAAGACATTCGTGCTGAAGGCGGGCACCTTTGCGCTGCCGTCGGACAGCTATGACGTGCTCGAGACGCAGCACTTCAAGGTGATGTATCAAAAGCCGGTGGACCCGCGCGACGTCGGCGAACTCGCGGAGCGGCTGTGGCTGGACGCGGCGTTCTTCCACGCGACTTTCCCGCAGAAGTTCCGGAAGGAAAAGATGGCGATCTTCCTGGCGCCCAGCGACAGCCACTACGACCGGATCGGCCAATGGTACGCCGACCTCTACGCGAAGGCCGGCAAACAGGAAATCGCCGCGAAGATCGGCGCCACGTGGCCGCAGTCGGCGTCGGGTGCGCTCCAGCTCACCATCGATGTGGCGCGCCAGAACGGGGTGATCGAGCACGCGCGCGTCTTCCGGGCCTACCGCAAGGGCGCCTCGCCCACACAGAAGCCCGACATGATCCGCGGCGTGTGGGTTCCATTTTTCGTACACTGCCTCGCCGGCGACATGCTCGACGTGCAGGCCGGCGGAGTCTCGGGCTTCGGCGCCAAGGGCTGGTATGCCGTGGACAGCGGCCACGCCTACTACAAGGAGATCTCCCTCACGGGAAAATCCGAGACGAGCCTGCTTCGCACGCAGAGCGTGACGGCGCGCGACGTCAGCAGCATCGGCGGATTCCAGGACGTGAAGAACTGGGCGGGCGAACTGAAGAAGCTCGTCCGCAAAGGCGACGTGAAGCCCACCTTGGAAAACATCTACCTCCTCACGCTCGATGGGGCGGATGCGAAGGGCAACGTGCTCGGCTACGCGTGGGCGCGCTACCTCCAGAGTTCGCTGCCGAAGCTCGCGGCGTTCAACAAGCTCATCGAGCGGGTGAGCGCGTCCAATCAGATGCCCGAGCCCGGCGACCTCGCGAAGATCTACGGCTTTGAAGACACGGCGGCGATGGAGGCCGACTTCATGAAGTATCTCACGAGCACGGATTTTCGCTGAGTGGCCGGGCTGCTCCGGCTGGATGCGCTGCTCTCACGCTACGGCTACTGCAGCCGCAGCGAGTCGCGCGGATGGGTGAAGGCGGGCCGCATCCGGATCGGCGGTGCGATCGCGAAGTCACCCGCCGACAAGGCCGCGCCCGCCAACGTGCTCGTGGACGGCGAGCCCGTGGAGCATCCGGAGGGAATCCTCGCGCTGCTGCACAAGCCGGCCGGCTACGTGTGCTCGCACGATCCCGCCGAGGGTCCAGCCATTTACGACCTCCTCCCGCCGCAATGGCTGCGCCGCAACCCGCCGGTGACCACGATCGGGCGCCTCGACAAGGATGTGACGGGCGCGTTGCTCGTGACCGATCTCGGCGAACTCGTGCATCGCTGGACCTCGCCGAAGCACAAGGTCCCGAAGATTTACGAGGTCACCGTCTCCGCCGATCTGCCCGCGGGCATCGTGGAGAAATTCGCGGGCGGAACATTGCTGATCGAGGGCGAGGACAAGCCCTGCATGCCGGCGCAGCTCGAAGTGCTGGGCCCGCGGGAGGCGCGGCTGGAGATCGTCGAGGGCCGGTATCATCAGGTGAAACGGATGTTCGCCAGCCAGGGCTGCCCGGTCGTGCAGCTGCACCGGAGCCGCTTCGGCACGTTCACACTGGAGGGCCTCGCGCCCGGCGAGTGGAAGATGGTCGCGGCCGTCTGAAGCCCGCGCCCGATCACTTGCCCGCAGAGGGAAACAGATCCGCGGCCTTTCGCGCGTATCGGATCTCATCGATCCGCGTGACCGCCTCGGCGCCGCGCGGCTTGCGAATCAACAGGCCAAGCTGCTTCGGCAGCGCCACGTAGGTCAGTTTCACCGTGA
>JBEBGK010000701.1:0-2792 GCA_040081515.1 Chthoniobacteraceae bacterium | reverse complement strand
CGCCGTCATCCCCGAGCCGACGGTGGATCAACTGGCGATGATCGCCCTCGAAACCGGCCAGGTCTGCCGCCAACTCACCGGAAACAAACCGAGGATTGCCTTCCTCAGCTTCTCGAACAAGGGAGGCTCGCGCCATCCCGCAGTGCAGAAGATGGCGGCGGCCACGGCGCTCGCGAAGCAGCGTGCCGCCGGGGGAGGCCTGGAGATGGAGATCGATGGTGAAATCCAGGCCGACACCGCATTGGTGCCCGACCTCGCCGCGATCAAGGCTCACGAGAGCCTCGTTGCCGGCAAGGCGAACGTGCTCATTTTCCCCGATCTCAACAGCGCCAACATCGCCTCGAAACTCGTGAAGCATCTCGCCGGCGCGGAGGTTTATGGCCAGTTTCTGCTGGGTCTGTCCCGGCCGTGCGCGGACGTCTCCCGTGGCGCGACGGACGAGGAAATCCTCGGTGTGGCGGCGACGGTCGGCCTCCAGGCGATTCAGTATCGCACACTGTATCCCGACCAGGCCGGGGCCTGATCGCGCGGACGGATGAATACAGTCACCAAGCGGCTCTTCATTGCCGCGACGCAGCAGAACGACGGAAAGACCACGGTCGCGCTGGGCATCTTCGGGGCACTGAGAAAAACGCAGGGCCGCATCGGCTTCATCAAGCCCGTCGGCCAGCGTTTCGTGGAGATCGAGGGGCACAAGATCGACGAGGACACGGTGCTCATCGACCAGACCTACGGCATCGGCTCGCCGCTCGATGCCATCAGCCCCATCGCGGTGGAGCCGGAGTTCACGCGCCGTTTCATCCAGCAATCGAACTCGGACATGCTCGTGCGCCGCATTCAGAATTCCTTCGACCGCGCGGCATGGGAAAAGGATTTCGTGATCATCGAGGGAACCGGCCACGCGGGTGTCGGCTCGGTTTTTGATCTGTCGAATGCGCGGGTCGCGAAGCTGCTGGACAGCAAAGCCATTCTGATCACCCGCGGCGGCATCGGCCGGCCCATCGATGAGGTTGCGCTGAATCGCGCGGTCTTTGAAAAGGAAGGCGTGGAACTGCTGGGCGTGATCGTCAACAAGGTCCATCCGGACAAATACGAGCACGTCGTGGATTTCGCGCGGCGTGGCTTCGAACGGCTCGGGATCGAATTGCTCGGCGCGATTCCCGCCGATCCGCTGCTCAGCCACCCGACGCTCGGCCAGGTCTGCAAGTCGGTGAATGGCGAGTTTATCAATGCGAGGGCGAGTTCGCGCCGGCTCGTGCGCCACGTGCTGATCGGCGACATGGGTACCGGTCATCTGCTCACTCTGTTCCACCCCGGCATGCTCCTTATCACACCAGGCGACCGCGACGATGTCGTGCTCGCGGCGCTCTCGCACACCGGCAAACACCCGCGCGGCATCTGCGGACTCGTGATGAGTTCCGGCCACCACCCGCACGAGAGCGTAATGAAACTCCTCCGCGAAAGCGAACTCCCTGTCATCAGCTCCCCGCTCGACAGCTACAGCATCGCCAGCACGCTGCACTCCATGACCGTGAAAACGCTCCCCGGCGACAACGAGAAAATCCAGCGCATCCAAAGCCTCGTCGAGATGCACGTGAACGTCGCGCGCATCGTCGAGAAGCTGGCGCCCGCTGCTGCGGATACCTCTGTGCGCAGCGAGAGCCCGGCCTGAGACACTGTGTAAAAAGTGGCGGTCCGCCTCCTGCCTTCGTCGGCTGCATGCTTTCTCCATTCCACGCAGCGGACTCCGTAGAAAGTCCCACGCCTTCAAAATCCGTGAACAATCGCTACCCATCCTGGCTTGTCCGCGCCTCCTGGCTGGCGGTGATTTTCTGGGCTTCGACGATCTTCTACCTCAGTTCGCTGAGCGGTACCCAGATCGAGAGGATGGGCATTCATCTATGGGACAAAGCCGCGCACTTCCTCGCATTTTTCACCGGTGGTGTCGTATTGAGCTGCGCGCTTCGTTTTTCCACCGGGTGGACGTGGCTGCGGATCGGCCTGGTCGGGGCGCTTGCCATCGCAGCGTATGCCGCGACGGATGAATACCATCAGCTCTCCACCCCGTATCGTTCCGGCGGCGATCTCCTGGACTGGCTTGCCGATGCGCTCGGTGGCACGTTCGGAACTGCCTTCACCATTCTGACCTATGCTCTCGTCCAAAGATCAAATCGCCCGGCTCCGGCGGGAAATTGAGGAACACGACCGGCGCTACTACGTCGAGGCGCGGCCGACGATCAGCGATGCCGCGTACGACGCGCTCTATCGTGAACTGCGCGAACTCGAGACCGCGCACCCGGAACTGGTTACGCCCGACTCGCCGACGCAGCGCGTGGGCGGTGCGCCGTCGAAGGGCTTCAAGCAGGTGCGCCACGCTGTGCCGATGCTCTCGCTGGAGAAGATCGAGCCGCCGGAGCTGAAGGGCGCGGAGGCGGAGTTGGATTTCAGCAAGCGCGTGCGGCTGCAGGATGAGCGGACGGTGGAGGAGTTGCGCTGGTTTGATCAGACGATCCGCAAGCAACTGCACGCGGAAAAGGTCGGCTACGTGATGGAGCCAAAGGTCGATGGCGTCTCGATTTCGGTCCACTACCGCGACGGAGCGCTCGTGCTCGGCACCACTCGCGGAGACGGCACGACCGGCGACGACATCACGGCGAACATCCGCGCCATCAAGGCGATCCCGCTGCGGCTGAACATGGAGAATCCGCCCGCGCTGCTGGAGGTGCGCGGCGAGGCTTACATGCCGTTCAAGGAGTTCGAGGAAATGAATGCGCAGATGGAGGCGGCGGGGG
>JBEBGK010000700.1:0-2807 GCA_040081515.1 Chthoniobacteraceae bacterium | reverse complement strand
GGGATCATCGCCACACAATAAGGCTCCGGGAGTCCTCGAACGCGGGCGGCGGCACGAAGCGCCTCGATCGCCTTGCGAAAACCACCGGCGTCCGCCCATGCCGCCTCGTTGGCTTCCAAGGCAAGGTTCAGGATGTAGAAGAGCGGACGCCCGTTCAGGACCGTTTGGTAGTTCGGTCGTCCCATCAGATCTCCAAATCGCGCCGCTTCGGACTCCAAGTTGTCCGGCCTCCAATGGCTCGCGTCGCCAATCATGCAAAAGCGCACGGCGTCGCGGGCTGGGTTTGCCAGATACCGCTTCAGCGCCCGGCTCATCGGGCTTTCTGCGCCGTAGGCGCAGAAAGCCCAGTAATCGAGTCCCGCCGCCTGCGCATAAGCAATCTCGCGCGACATGACCGCATCACTGTCCCCAGCGATCGTCACGGTCCCTGCGGGCGATACCTCGGCAAAAAACGGGAGTCTCCACTGCCATTGTTTCGGCGAAAGACTCTTCTGCATCGCGCGACCGATCTCGCTCGCGTCACCGTGCCACGCATCCCAGCGGATGGCACCCACGGCGACGCCGCGCGGGACCGCCCTCTCAGATGCAGCACTCGATGGCCTCGCAACGAGCAGCGACGCCATCAGAGCCAGGATAAATCGTGCCGTCATTTGTGAGAACACTCTCAGTCTTTCACTTTGAATCAAGTCCGTCACTTTGAACTCAGTCCGCAAATGATGTCGCGGAATGCTGGTCATCCAGCACTCTCCCTCCCGAGCCCGGAGCGCTCGATTGTGCGGATAATCAGTCCGTCCCTTGTTCCCCGGACAAGAGCCGCGCTCGGTAACTGAACGCCAAAGCCCGGAGTTCGCTGCAGCGCCTAGGCGTCATTTGTTCGGCGTGTTGATGAGGCGCCTGAAGGCGGAAATGATCGCTTCGGATTTCGCATTCTTGGCGAGTTCGGGTGCAGTGCGGCGGAAAAGATAGCAGTCCTCCACGAGGCCGTCTCGGACACGGAACTGTCCTGCGTAAGTGTTCATCGTCTCGTAGTAGCCTTCGGGCGTTCGGCGGGCAAAGATGATACAATCGTCGTTTGCGCCATAGAGGACGTTTGGGCAGATGGAGCCGTTGTCGGACAACAGTTGAATCGTGTCGCCAGCTTTGGGGCCTTTGATGCCGTCGGTGATTGTGGCCAGCGCAAGCTGCTTGTAGCGAGAACCTGTTGGGGCCGGTTTCGTTGAGACCACCTTGATGCGCGCGATTAGGTCTGCGTCTCGGAGGGCAGTTTTGAGGTCGAGAGCTGCGGCCATCGCGAAAGCGAGGGTAGGTAGTAGCAACGCGAATGAGCAGAGAATTAGACGGCGAGTCATAGAGTGCGCGTAATGACGCCTAACGACCCCAAGCTCAGCGACGGCGGAGCGTGGCGCGGTAGCTGCGTGGTGGGGCGAAGAAAGCGGTAACGAGCGTAGGACAACGCCACGCACGGACGAGACGGGTCCGAGCTAGAAATAGCAGCTACCGTGACACGCGGAGCCGTTCGCTGCAGCGCATGGTTAGGCGTCATTTCGTGAGGTCTTCGATGACTGCGGATTGTGGAATAACTGCCACCTCTCGCGCCGATGTCGGGTAGTAAAGCCAGCCTGGAGGTGGCATCTCTGTGAAGGCAGAATCCAATGTGATGCTCGGTCCAAGCTGCACGGTGTAGCGAGTAGCGGCGATGCTGGCAAAGTCTGCCTTGAAGCGGTCAGGCACAAAGATACGAACGCCTTTCTTGGTTGGGTCGTGCTGCAATGAGAGGCGTTCGAGCTCGCGTAGAATGTCGCTCCAGAGCGCCTCGCGAAACTCGATCTTCGGGATGAGGATAGTCCGGGCGGCCGACTGGGAGCGCAACGCCCGGAGCTGTGACAGCCGATAAGTAGGCTCCGCCCCGAAGGCGATAGCGCACCCGAATAAGAGAAGTAAAATGCTGGTTCTCACGGGACGCGTGCAATGTCGCCTAACGACCCCAAGCTCAGCGACTCCGGGCCGGGGGCGCGGCTCTGAGCACGGCGGCGCAAGGCGAAGGCGCGGGCTGTGCCGGGCTTCATGGCGGGCAGCACAGCCCGTGACTGAGCCGGTCGGATGAGAGCCGCGCTCGGTAACTGAACGCCAAAGCCCGGAGTTCGCTGCAGCGCATGGTTAGGCGATTCCGTGAATTGGGATTTGAAGGTGCTCACGAGGTAGTCTGAATGTGGATAACATATACGTCAGAACGACTGCGATCGATGAGTATGATGTGATGAGCGCCGCCTGCGGAGAAAGAGCCTGCCGAGAATGTTCCTTTGTTCTGGAGTTCGTTAGAATGCTGTTGGGGGAGCCATTTCGGATCTAGCAGTTCGCCGGGAACTGATTTCGACTGAAGGCTGGCCTCTTTGATGGGGCTGGCCGCGAGAAACGTTTGAAGTTGGTTGGCGGGAAGCTCCAACTGAATAGTCGTCTGGCCGCCATTCATGCCCTCAATGTGATGGATATGGAGAATGCGCGCGCCCTCGGTCCTCGCGTAGGCAGGACAGAAACGTGTGACTACATCCGGTGTAATGCGCGCTCCAGAATACTCAAAGGTGTCGGCATGTAGCGTGAAACGCTGGAAGACGAAGGTGGCAACGCCCACGATGACCACGATGAAAGCGGCAACCACCAAAACAGTCTTAAGAGGTCTGCTCATTACAGATTGAGTAGGCGCGAGGAATCGCCTAACGACCCCAAGCTCAGCGACGGCGGAGGCTGGCGCGGCCCGTGCATGGCGGGTGGAAAGGCGGCGGTGGAAGCACGGGCCGTGACAGCCGTAG
>JBEBGK010000699.1:0-2816 GCA_040081515.1 Chthoniobacteraceae bacterium | reverse complement strand
GGGTTGCTCGACTCGCCCACGCGACCGCGAAACTCGAACTTTGGCTCGCGTTTCGCGATGCGGATCAGCCCGACGAGCTGGGTCTGGTCGTCCGCCTCGATCGCGCGGCGCAGGAATTTGTATTCCCAGTTCGGCCGGCCCGCGACGTAGAGGATGCGAAACGGCCCGCCGCCGCGATTGACAGTCACGATCGCCTCGTTGTTTGCCATCGTCGCCTCCGGCCGCGCGTCACCCGCTTTCGCGCCGACGGTCAGCCGGTAGAACAAAACGCCCGTCTTTTCCGGACGGAATTGCAACCGGAACACCACCTTCCCCGCATCAGCCGGGATCTTCAGCGCTTGCTCCGCGACAGGCTTCGCCTCCTTGCCCGACTCCGCGGGAACCGGGAACAGGCGCGCGACGAGCTCCTCCCCGCCAAGGCCCGCGACCGCGACATCCGCCTGCACGTTGACGGGCGCATCATCGAACGAAGTCACGGTCACCGCCGTGTTCGTGATCGCGGCGTCGCGCCCCGGCTTGTCGCTTCCAAAAAGCACGGGATAGACCGGCGGCAGACCCTCGAGGGCCGCGGGATCCGAGAGATCGCCCGCGATGCCGTCCGTAAGCAGCACCACGCCCGCGAGCGGCTGGCCGCGATGCCGCGCGACGACCTGGCGGAGCGCATCGCCGAGCGCGCTCGCGCGGCCGTCGAGGGTCAACTCCGCGAACGCCTCGGTCGGGCGCAGCCGGGAATCCGCGAGGTAATTCCGCAGCTCGAAACTCGACGCGAGCGTCTGGCGCCATCCACTGCGTTCGCCGAGCAGTGTCTCGCGCAGTTCGTCGCCGCGCGGACGCGGCGCGCCTTCGTCGCGGAGCGTCATGCTGCGGCTGTTGTCGGCGATCACGGCGAAGATATTTGCGCCGGGCTTCGCGCGCTCACGGCTCCACATCGGCTCGAGCAGGCAAAGGAGCAGCGCAGCGAGCCCGAGAAACTTCAACACCGCGCATCCCGCCCGCACCGGCGCCGGGCCGGCACTGCGGAAGTACGACCACGCGACGAGGACGAGCGCGAGCGCGATGCCGCAGAGCACCGGAACCAGCCACGCCTGCCCTGCGATAAACACGGTCGCCGCAGGCATCAACGGCTCCGGCCGAGTTCCTCGTAGTAGCGACGGACGCGTTCCGCGTAATTCGACGGGACGGGATCGCGGTCAATGGGAACCCGCGCATCCTTCGAATCGCGCCGCGCCAGTTCCTCCGTCACACGATTCCGCAGCTCGGCGAGAGGCGAGCCGACCTGCGCCTTCACGAGGTCCCACTTCGGCTCGACGCTGTGCCGCTTGAATTCCGCGCGGGCAGCCTTCGCCGCCTCGCGAATTCGCACGACCTCCCGGCGCAGCTCCGGGGAGTCCAGCATCTCCTCGACATTCCGCAAACGGTCGGACCACTCCACGAAGTTCCCGCCGGTGATCGGCCCTCCCTGCTCGCCCTCGGCACCACCACCCCACGGTCCGCCACCACCGTTGCTTCCTGTGCGGATGCCGCCCCGCTCCCTTGGAGCGCCGGAGAGCTCCGCAAGACGCGAGCGCTGCGGTTTTCCATCAGGGCTCCCACCGCGTTCGCCCTTCGGCTCGGCGCCAGCGCTCTCCTCTCCGCCGCCGGAAGATTGACCCGGGCCCTTGCCCTGCCCTTGCGACTGCTGGCCGGGCTGCTGCGACTCACCCTCGCCCTGACCCTGCCCTTTTCCTTTTCCTTTTCCCTGCTGGCCCTCGCCCTGTCCCTCGCTCTGCGACTGGCTCTCGCCTTCGCCCTGGCCCTGTCCTTTTCCCTGCTGACCTTTTCCTTCCTGTCCCTTGCCTTCCGACGCTTCACCTTTCTGGCCTTCACCCTGCCCGGCCTTGTCGTTCTCGCCCTTGCCCGGCTGGCGTTCGCCCTCCTTGCCCTCGCCCTTCTCGCTGGAACTCTGCGAACTTTCCGGAGATTTGCCTTCGCCGCCCTTCCCGTCGCGTCGTTCACCCGGCTGACCCTCGCCGGGTTGTGCGGCCTTCGGATCGCTTTCCTTCCCGGCGGCCTCCGAGCCCTCGCGCTGACCACGCGAATCCGCCTGCTGTCCGGCATCGCGCGACCCCTGCGGAACGCTCTCGCCCTGCTGCTTCGCCTCCGGGTTCGCGGCAAGATCCGGGCGCGCCCGTGCAATCTCCCGATCGAGTTCGCGATTCAACGCGTCGAGCTCGGCCCGCGCCTGTCGGAGCGCCTCGGCCTCGTCGCCCAGCACGCTCTCGGCCGCGCGCTCGACGCCGGTCTTCAGCTTGTCCACTTCCCCCCGCGCCTTCTCCTCGAATTCCTGCGCCTGCGGCAGGTAACCGCGCCGCGCCAGCTCGCCGGCTTTCTGCAAAGTGTCATCCGTCCCGGCCTGGGTGTTCTCCCGCAGCGCGTCGTAAAGCTGGCGGTGCAGCAGCGGCTCGGCGATCTCCGCCCGCTCGGAGACACGCTGCATCTGCTCGCGCACATTCCCGAGCCCCTCCTGCTGCTGCTCGAATTTCTCCCGCAACTTCTCGCGCGGACTCGCCCCGTCGAGCGTCCGCCGCTCGCGTTCGCCGGGCTTGCTGGCGAGCTGCTCCGCGATCTCCTTCTGCTTCCCGGCAAGCTCCCGGGCATCGGTCCGCATCTGGCGCATCTCCTCCCGATCTTCTTGTCGGCCACGGCGTCCTTGGACGTCTCCTGGCGCGGATAGCGGTGGCGCGCGGCGAGGCACCGCCGCCAGTCGTGTGGGAAAAAAATCCAAAGCGTACGTCCGGTGGCGAAGGCAATGACGTGATTGATCCGGAAGCCGACGC
>JBEBGK010000698.1:0-2817 GCA_040081515.1 Chthoniobacteraceae bacterium | reverse complement strand
CCGCACACACCGGGACTGGAGGTGGCTGTCATCTGCGATCTTTCACCCGATCGCGCCAAGGCGGCGTGCGTGGCCGTCGGCTGGGATGACGCCCGGATGCCGACGATCTGCGGCATGCGAAGACGCGGCGTGACCGCACAGTCTTTGCGTAATTTCGCGTATAACATCGGCGTGACAAAATACATGTCGATGACCGACATTTCCGTTCTCGAACACGAGATCCGGAGCGACTTGAACCGGACCGCACTGCGCAGGCTCGGTGTCCTGAAACCCCTGAAGGTCGTCATTACCAACTATCCCGAGGGGAAATCGGAGGCCTTCCATGCAGTCAACAACCCCGAGGATCCATCCGCAGGAACCCGCGAGATCCCTTTCAGCAGGGAACTCTGGATCGAACAGGACGACTTTACGGAGGTGCCCCCGCCGAAATACTTCCGGCTCAAGCCCGGCGGCGAGGTCCGCCTGAAATACGCCTGCATCATCAAGTGCGAGGAGGTCGTGAAGGACGCGGGCGGCCAGGTCGTGGAGGTCCGCTGCACGGCCGATCTGGACAGCCGGACCGGCGGGCCGAATTCCGGACGGAAGGTCAAGGGCACCATCCACTGGGTCAGCGCTGCTCACGCGATCGATGCCGAGGTGCGGCTCTATGATCGACTTTTCACCGTGCCCGAGCCCGACGCCGACGGGGATTTCAAGCGGCACCTGAACCCGCACTCGCTCGAAGTGGTGACCGCGCGCCTGGAGCCATCCCTGCAATCGGCAAGCCCCGATTCCCGATACCAGTTCGAGCGCCTCGGATACTTCACGCTCGACCCCGACACCACTGCGGGAAAGTTGATCTTCAATCGAACGATCTCCCTCAAGGACACCTGGGCGAAGGCGACGCAGCGCCAGTGATCCAGTGGACGGTTAATGGCTTTCGCCAGCGCACGGGTGCGCCAATTGAGCTGCCCCGAACGCCGCTGGACGGTGAGTTTTCGGCGAGGAGACTGCGCAAATCGAATCAGATGCCGCAGAATGGGAAGTTTCCACCCGTTTTTGGCGAACGCCTCAAATCAGACTTCCCTCCACCCGCAGTCCGGCGCTCTCCAAAATATTTCTCCCTGCGATTGCGGAGCCAGACGCGGAGTCCCTGCGGAACCTCTTTGTGTTCGCCAAGGCAGACAGGGTTGTTGTGCGCGTCCCACAGACTGCGCGCGGCACGAAGGCGGCGGCATGTCTCCCCGAGCAAAGCAGTGACCGTCAGCGCCTGGTCAATGGACTCTCTTTTCGCAGATATCTCGGTGACTCTCGCGAGGGATACCCTGCTTACCGCGCAACGCTCGGCTGCTTGTTTCGGCGGAACGCCTTCGTGCAACTCAGAGTCAGCGCGAGCGTGAGCACAAGGGCCGCGAGAATCGCGAGACGTGTCAGCCACGATGCCGTCGTGACGGCTTTCGCTTTCAGGCCGATATGCAGGTCGGCAAAATTATCCACCGCTACGGCGCGGCTGAATGTGAGCAGCCGCCCCTGCTCCGGGATGCTCGCCTGGATCACGGCAGGGCTGCTGACGGCGGCGTCCTGTTGCTGGATGAGGCGTTCGGCGAGGCGTATGAATGCGGCGTTTTCGTCGGCGCTGTTGCGGTCGAGGATCTGTTTCGCGTCCTGCTGCGTGTAGTTCGCGTCCTTGCCGCCGCGGCCGGCGCGGAGTTTGCCCGTCAGCGTGTCAGTCTCTCCCGCGACGTTTGACTGGCGGACGTTCAGGCCGATGAGCGCTTGCTGCAGCTTCACGTTGTGGAGTTGCACGCGGGCGTCTTCGTTGAAGGCGTTGTCGTGCTGGCTGAGGCCGTATGCGGATTCGAATGCGCGGCGTGCCTCCTGTGGGTTGCCTTGCGCAAGCGCGCTGTTGCCGAGCGCGAGCATTTGCTCGGCGGCCTTCGTCTTGTCGCGGTTCTGGCTCACTTCATTTTCCAAGTAGCTCCGTAAATCCACGGAGGTCTCGCTGGTGACGAGTTCATCCTGCTGAAGCTGCAGCGAGCCGGTCCACTTCTTGAGTTCCCATTTTTCATTCAGGAAAATGCGCCAGGTGATGTTCTCCAGCGGCAGATCGAATTTCGCCGCCTGCATTTGCAGCTCCAGCGAGCGCGACCCGGATTCGCCGACCTGACTGCTGTAGAAAAGCTCCACCGGCACGGGCTGTCCGCCGCGCGATTGCTGTTCGAGGGGAATCAGAATCTCGTCCTTCTCGCGCCAGGGCCACACGCCTTTGCGGCTCACGAATGCAAACCAGAATTTTGCACCTTTCGGCAGCGTGAGATGCAGCAGGCGCTTGTCGCCCGGCAGGATCTCGAGCTTCACCTGCGTGAGCATCGCGCCGCTGTCGGCGATCACGGATGTGAAGGTGATGTTGTTCACGCGTGCGGGCAGAAGCTTCGTCGCCTCGTGGCGTTCGAGTTTCATCGTGAGTTGGAACGCAGGCTCGACCAGCCGGTACGCGAAGTTCGCTGCGGATGCGTTCAGGTCCTGCTGCAACGCGCGCGGGATGCTCTGCCATTCGGTCGGCTGGAGCGCGGCGGGCGGCGCCTCCACGCGGAGTTGGAGACGACCGCCGGAACGCACGGTCACGAAGCCGCGCTGGAGATTCACATCCGCCGCCTGCACGCCGCGCAACACGACTTCCTGCGCCTGAGCGGGCACGGGCGTCTGCCATGTCGCCTGGAGAAAATACTGGCCGATGACACGCCGATGCAGCTTCACCTCCGCGGCGTGCTGGGCTATCTCGACATGCAGATCCTCGGGCAGCCCGAGGTCTACATCAACTTCACCGAGGGCCTGATC
>JBEBGK010000697.1:0-2822 GCA_040081515.1 Chthoniobacteraceae bacterium | reverse complement strand
GCATTGAAGGGCAGTACGAGGCTCTCGACTTTGCTGTCGAGCGTCGGAATTTCCACGGCGACGCGTTCGCCAGCGCGCAGCTTGGTGTCGGCTGGCAGTTCGTAAAACGCGTCCACGGTGTTCGCGAGCGCATTGGCGGTCGGCGGTCCCGCGACGGGTTTCGCGCTCTGACCGATGGCGGATGACACGAGCGAGCGGATGCTGGCATTTGCGGCGGTATCGAGCAGCGAAGCTTCGCCGCTGTACACGGCCACGCGCACCCACGCGCGCTTCGCGCCGCCGGTCTGGCCCACGGCTGCGCCGAGGAGATCGCGCTGCGCCCTGGCGGTGGTCATGGTCGCCTGGGCGGTGGCGAGCGCGGACTTCGCCTCATCGACGGAGCGCACGCTGCCGGCCTCGGCGCTGAAGACTTTTTGCGCGCGCTCGACGGCGATCTTCGCGGCGTCGATCTGCACTTGCGCCTGGAGGATTCGGCCATCCGCCGCAGCTTGGAGATCGGCGAGGCGCAGGACTTCATCGAGCGTGCCACCGAGCAAGGGCGCGACCGGCTTGCCCTCCGCCGCGAGCGGTACGACGACCTCCCCGGAAAAAAGTCGCGTCGCAGGAATGGTGCGCTTTTCGACAGGGACGACTTTCAGGCGCAATCGCTGTTCGGCATCGGCCTTGAGTTTCAGCACGACGAGGTCCCCCTCTTTCGTGATCGTCGCGGGTGCTGAGCCGCCGGCATCGGCCGCGTGCAGGCGAACCGTTGCGATGACGAGGGCAAGGATGAGTGGCTTCATGGGAAAAGGCTATTTCAGCGTCGCCTGCATCGCGTCCTCGAGGGCGCCGGCAGCGGTCTGTGCGTCGATGTTTGCGGCCATCATGGCGACGTTTGCGGCGCTCGCCTCGATCTGGCGGCGCGTGAGTTCCAGCGCCGAAACCTGGCCGGCATCGACCATCCGTTTCGTCGTGTCCGAGGAGGTGGCGGCTTCCTTCGCGAGAGTCGCGGCGATGGAGGCCTTTTCGCGCGCAGCCCTGTAAGCGGCGAGCGCGATGTCGAGTTCACCTTGGATGACACCCTGCTGCGCGAGGAATCGCGCCTCCGCCGTCTTGCGCCGCGCCTCGGCCTGGGCGATCGGACCGCGGTTCATGTTCAGCGGGATCTGGACATTCAGCCCCAGCAGCCAGCGGTTCTGCCCGGAATTGAAGTCGTAACCGGGAGTCAGATTCACATCGGGATACTGCCTCGCGAGTTCCAGCTTCAGGCCGTACTCGGTGGCGGCGTAATCGGCCAGCAGCGCGAGCAAATCGGCCCTCTGGGTCAAAGCCCGGCGACGGCTCGCGGTCGCGCTCGCATCCGGAAGGCGATGAAACGCGGAAAAATCCAGCTTCGCGGCTCGCAGTGCGCTTAACGGGACTCCGAGGGCACCGGCGAGTCGCGCCTCGCCCGTGCCTTCGAGACGCTTTGCATCCTGCAGTGCGAGACGAGTGCGGTTGAGCATCAGGCGCGCCTGCGTGAGTTCGAAAGGCGACACATCGCCCGCCTCCATCTGTGCAGTGAGCTTCTTGATCGCCTCCTCGTGCAGCCGCTGCTCGGTCTCCAGCAGGCGGATGTTTTCCCGCGCGCCGTGCATTTCCAGCATCGCGGCGCGGACTCGTGAACGGGCCGCCCACGCCCGTGCGGAAACGCGCCATCGCGCCGCTTCCGCCGCTGCCATCGCCTGCTCCGTTCGGCGGGAGCGTTTGCCCGCGGTCTCGATGGGAAAAGCCACGCTTGGGGCAAGAAACCACGGAGTGAACGGCACGGCGGTGCTCGTCCATTGCGGGGCAAAGGTGAGAACCGGATTCGGCATCTGCCGGGCCGTCTGGATCGCCGCGGCCGCTTCTTCCGCCTCTGCGCGGGCGAGTGCTACATCGGGGTGAAAATAGGCCGCTGCCAGCGCCAGGCGATTCAGCGTCCATGCACCGGCGCCAGCGCCCTGGCCCGCGAGGAATTTCCGCAGTCCGTCGTCGTCCAAGGATCGTCCTGCAAATGCGGAGGCTGTCTGCGTGGCGTTGATCGGGCGTGGCGAAAATTTCGCGCAGCCGGGAGGCAGCGTTGCGAGTGCGAGTGCAAAGAGGATTCGTCGGGGCATCAGGCTGGATGGGAAGATCGGATCGGCGGGGTGGGACACTGAACGGGTCCGCGCTTCCTGTCTCTCCGTTTCGTCGTACGCCGCGTGGGCCTTGAATGGAGCCGGTCGCTTCATTGGGCGGGCATTTCGGTCCTTGCCTGCCCGTTTCGTTCGGGCTGGCATCCGCCATTCATGAGACTCCTCCGTTTCCTCCTGTGTCTTTTCCTTCCGGCGCTTGCACCGGCGGCGGATTCAAGGCCGAACATCGTCCTGATTCTCGCCGACGATCTCGGCATCAACGATCTCCACTGCTACGGGCGCGCCGATCACCACACGCCGAATCTCGACAGGCTCGCCGCGCAGGGGATGCGTTTCACCGCGGCGTATTGCGCGCAGCCGATCTGCTCGCCATCACGCGCGGCGCTGATGACCGGCAAGGCGCCGGCACGATTGCACCTCACGAATTACCTGCCCGGGCGCGCCGATGCGCCGTCGCAGAAAGTGCTGCAGCCGGTGATTGAGGGGCAATTGCCGCTGGAGGAGATCACAATCGCCGAAGTGCTGCGCGACGCGGGCTACCAGACGGCGTGCATCGGGAAATGGCACCTCGGCGGGAAGGGATTCGGCCCGACGGAACAAGGCTTCGACGTCGCATTTGCAGGCCGGGCAAATGCGCAGCCCGGCGCGACGGAAGGAGGGACGGGGGAATACGAACTGACGGCGGAG
>JBEBGK010000696.1:0-2824 GCA_040081515.1 Chthoniobacteraceae bacterium | reverse complement strand
CACGGTTCCGTCGATGCCGCACCTTTTCTATGCCGAGCTTGGCGTGCTGATGCTGACAACTCTCATCTGTGTCGGGTTGGCTTTTATTTCCGATGCGCCTTTGAAAGAACTGGCAAATCCGCTCGTTCCTGAGAATCCGGCAAAGGCCCCGTGGTACTTTCTCGGGTTGCAGGAGATCGTATCGTTCTCGGCATTTATGGGCGGGATCGGGATCCCGATGCTGTGCGTGATCGGCCTCGGCCTGATCCCGTTCCTGGACCGTGAAAAAGAAGGAACCGGCGAATGGTTTGGCGGGCCGGGCGGCTGGAAGCTCGTCAAGTGGTCCGTCGTGGTGGGCTTTGCGGCGTCGATCTTTGTCGAGGCGTTTGCCATTAAGTTCGGATGGCTTCGCGAATGGTTCCCTGACATTCCCCAGCTTTTTATTACGTTTATCAATCCCGGTACGGTGCTGACGGCGGTCTACGCGGCTTATTCGATATGGGCTGTCCGAAAGTACAACTCAACCCGTGCCGGTGCTCTCGCTTTGTTCACTTGCTTCCTGTGCGGCTTCATTGTGCTGACCGTGATCGGAACCTATTTCCGCGGCCCGAACTGGGACTTTTTCTGGTCGCCATCTGACTGGGGAGGCCATTGACGCTATGAACAAGAATAAATACCTGTTGATGGTTTCAAGTATCGGGGTTTTTCTGCTCCTCGCCGCCGCGGCTGTATCCGAAAACTTCATGAAGGACTGGCATGGCATTCAGGGAAGCGCCAAAACTACGGAAGGCCTGATCGATCTGCGGCTGCGGCAAATAGTTAATCCACAGCTCAAAGTCACGGACCGCTGCGTTACCTGTCACGTCGGGATGGCATCCGGCGAGCAGATCACGACCGACCAAAAGGTCGGAGCCGCTCACAAACCGGTCGTCCATTCTCCGACCGAGATCGGCTGCACGACGTGTCACGGCGGACAAGGCCAGGCAACGGAGAAAGACGACGCTCACGGCAATGTTCACTTCTGGACTGAGCCGATGCTCCCTGCGAAGTATGCGTATGCGAGCTGTGGAACGTGTCACACGCCGCTGAATGTTCCCAACCTGCCAACTCTGGACAATGCTCGCAAGACGTTCGAAAGGCTCGACTGTTACGCCTGTCATCGTCTCGACGGCCGGGGCGGCACACTACGTCCCGGCGGCAATGTGACGGGAATGGAAGGCCCCGACCTATCTCATGTCGGCCTCAAAGGTTACAACGCGGAGTGGTACGCCGCTCACCTTCTAAGATCGCAGCAAGGACAGGACGAAGTCTGGAAAACCTCATTTCGCGAGGTGAACGAGGCGGACCGCGCGGCTCTGAAGATCTTTCTCGATACCCAAATGGGTGCGCCGAAACTGATCGAAGCAAAGGCACAGTTCAACACGGTCGGATGCGCCGGATGCCACACCGTCGGAACATTCGGCGGCGATGCAGGCGTTAACTTATCGCTTTCCGGTTTCAAAGATCCGAACCAGCTCAACTTCTCAAAGGTTCCTGGCGACCACACTCTAACCAACTGGGTCGTCCAGCATTTCCGTTCACCTGCATCCACGGTTGCGGGTTCGCAAATGCCCGCACTCGGGTTGTCTGATAACCAGATCGACCTGCTGACGCTATATACACTTTCGCTCAGACGGCGCACGCTGCCAGATATATTCCTCCCGAAGGACCGCGTGCGCGCTATGCGTTTCGGAGAGCGCGAATTTGCTAAGGACGGTGAGACCATTTACACGGCGGTGTGTTCTAGTTGCCATGCGGCAGACGGACGTGGAACCCGTTTCCCGGGCCTTGTTCCAAATCCGTCGATAACAAGTCCTGAGTTCCTGCAGCTTGCCTCTGACGATTTTCTCTTCCAAACAATACGAAATGGCCGGCCCGGGCGGCCGATGCTGGCTTGGGGTGACCGTGTGAACGGTTTCAAGGAAGATGAGCTACGCGCTGTCATCAGTTACATTCGCAAGCTCGGAGGTAACGTCCAAGCCCAGCCCGATGCCAAACCGCAGCTGTGGGTGGCGGGCGATGCAGCACTCGGAGCCACACTGTTTGCTTCAAATTGTTCGGGCTGTCACGGAAAGAACGGCGTCGGCGCAGATGGCCCCGCGCTTAGCAACAAAGTGTTTTTATTCAGTGTTTCGGACACCTTTCTGGTCGGGACGATCACGCGGGGCAGGAGCGGGACTGTGATGCAAGGTTTCGGAGACCCGTCGCCGATCCGACGGGTATTGACCCCAGCCGAGGTCGAATCGATCGTGGTTTATATACGTTCATTGACCACAAAATAGTTGAGCATAAAACGAGGAATGATATGAAAAAAGAGATCTCAAGACGCGAATTTATGGCGAGGATCACTGCAGCCGGATTTGGGGCGCTGGTGGCATCAACAACAAATGCCTGGGGCCTCGAAGCAATAACAAATCCCCTGGCCGCCTATCCGAACCGTGATTGGGAAAAGGTCTATCGCGACCTGTGGGCCTACGACTCGCGTTATACCTTTACCTGCGCGCCAAACGACACGCACAACTGTTTGCTCAACGCGCATGTCCGTCAGGGTGTAATTACCCGAATCGGCCCGACAATGAAATATGGTGAGGCAGTCGATCTACTCGGCAACGGCACTTCGCATCGGTGGGACCCGCGTGTCTGCCAGAAGGGCCTTGCTCTAACGCGGCGCTTTTATGGCGACCGGCGAGTAAACGGAACGATGGTCCGAGCCGGTTATAAGAAATGGTACGAGGCAGGTTTCCCTCGCGGTGCCGACGGGCGTCCGCCGGAACAATATTTCCAACGCGCTCGCGATGAATGGGTA
>JBEBGK010000695.1:0-2832 GCA_040081515.1 Chthoniobacteraceae bacterium | reverse complement strand
GCATGGACCAGAAGTGCGAATGCTCCGGTGCGCTTGCGTCCGTCGCCGGGGGTGACAGCGCGTTACTCTCGCGTGGACGACGAGCACGACCGCATCGTCACGTCGAGTTTCGATTCGGAATTGCTCGTCCTGACCAGGCACGAAGGGCCTGTGCTCGGCCTGGAATCCACTGCGGCCCTGACGACCGCATTGCGGGGATACTTGCTGCAAGATGGCGAAGGCAAGGCGGAGTGGTTCACTGGGCATGGCGCATCGGGATTACCATCGACCGGCGGGCACATGGCGCTGCTCCCGCTCGCCTTCGTCGGAGCCGAGCACGCTGACGGTCATATCATGGGACTGGCGATCGCCTTCCCCGGGACCATTCCCGCGACGGAACGCGCAGCTTGTCTGCGCGGGCGGCTGTTTGGTCCATCGGGCGAAGATCTTGAGCCGGAACTCACGCTGGGCAGCCTCGGGACGTGGACGCTTCGACGCGAAGAACGCAGCCTGCCTCCGCTGGCTCTGCGGGCCGCGACGTGGTGCGAGCCGTCATCGGTCTGGGCGAGTGTCACGCCCGTGGTTCTCGACCGCCATCCGAAGCACGATCAGCAAACCGAGCGGGCGCAGTGGCGCGATGAAGTCGCCGCGAGCATCGTCCAGAGTTGTGAGCGCCAGGGACTCCCCAAGCCCGAACTGATCGACGTGGACAAGACGTCATGGCACCGCGGCGCGCCTCGGTCCAAGCCCGGCCCCAACGGGATGCCGTGGCTGCCCGGCAAGCAAGGCACTTTGCCTCGCCAGCAGGTGCATGTGCTCATCCAGTTTCCCTGCGAAGTCCAAGGACCGCTCCTCCTCGGTGCGGGGCGCTTCCGCGGCTACGGCCTCTTCAAACCCCTTGGCCTGTCGCCCAAGTGAATCCGCCGCCTCTGGTTGCCAACGAATTTGCCGAGTTCTTCCGCGAGCTGTGGGGGGCGGACTGCGAACCGTTTCCATGGCAGCAGGTATTTGCCCGCCGGCTATGCGCGGGGTTGGCGCCCGACTTTGTGGCGGTTCCGACCGGCAGCGGCAAGACGGCGTGCCTCGACGCCGCTGTCTTCGCCCTGGCCGTTCAGGCCGCTTCGCCCGCGGCTGAACGCACGCAGGGCCGGCGAATCTTCTTTATCGTCAATCGCCGCGTGATTGTGGACGAAGCCTTCGACCGCGCTGGAAGGCTCTGTAAGCGACTGAAAACGGCCCCTGCCAATTCCGTGAGCGGGCGGGTGGGCGCCGCATTGCGAGGACTCGCCGGCCAATCCGGTGCATCCCCGCTTACCCGCGTGCAGTTACGCGGCGGCATTTATCGCGATCGCATCTGGGCCGGCTCCCTCCTCCAGCCGATGATCGTTTGCAGCACGGTGGATCAGGCAGGTTCACGGCTGCTCTTTCGCGGTTACGGTGTCAGCCCTCAGGCCCGGCCGATTCACGCTGCCCTGGTCTCTCAGGACAGTCTGTTGATCATCGATGAGGCGCACATCAGCCGCCCCTTCATCCAAACCCTGGGATGGGTGAAGCGCTACCGTCTCCACCAGCCCTCGGGATGCGAGACGGTGCAACTTCCGTTTCAGCTCATTCAAATGACGGCGACCCCGCCGGCAGATACGCGCGATGACCAAAAAATCGCACTCTCGCCAGAGGACCACGAGCACCCGGTCTTGAAACCGCGGCTGCGCAGTGCGAAGCCGGCGCGCCTGGTCGTGGAAGAAAAGGCCAAAGGCAGGAACCGCGATGAACAAATGGCGAGACGGCTCGGGGAGGAAACGGAGAAGATTCTCGCAGAGGACAAACCGCTCTCCATCGCCATCATGGTCAATCGAGTGGCCACGGCGCGCTCCGTCGCGGCGAAGTTGGAAAAAGACCACAAGGGGCGCGTGACGCTTCTAATCGGACGGCTGCGCCCGCTGGACCGTGAGGTTACCACGAAGGACATTCAGGAGCGCCTCAAGACCGGGGTCTCCGGGAATGCCCCCGGGGCCGGTCCAAGCATCGTCGTCTCGACGCAATGTCTGGAGGTTGGCGCCGACCTGGATTTCGACGCCCTCGTCACCGAAGCAGCAAGTCTCGATGCTCTACGGCAGCGATTCGGACGCCTCAACCGCGGCGGGCGCAACATTGCTGCCCGCGCCACTATCGTCCTGCCCGGCGATCAGGATGTGCCTGCGGCCCAACTCGACGAGGCTGCACCGTGTGACCCGATTTACGGCAATGCCATCCCAACGACCTGGCACTGGCTGAACAGTCTCTCGCAAGACGGCGTGGTCGATTTCGGCATCAACGCGATGACCGGCCAGGTCGATTCACTACGCGAGACCGGCGGTGACGAAGCCCTCGCAGCCATGCTCTCCCCGACCACCGATGCGCCGATACTGCTTCCGGCATATCTGGACTGCTGGGCGCAGACGAATCCCTCGCCCGCCGCCGATCCGGACGTCGCGCTTTTCCTCCATGGTCCGCAGCGTGAGATGGCGGACGTGCAAGTGTGCTGGCGCGGCGACCTGCCCGAGGCAGCCAGCGAACATGAATGGTCGGACATCCTCAGCCTCTGCCCTCCCACCGCTGCGGAATGCCTGCCCGTGCCTTTGCATGTCTTCCGCGAATGGCTGGGTTCCCGCGGCAGGTTTGAAGACTTATCGGGCGACGTCCCCGAAATCCAGGGGCAGCCGGACAAGAAGAGGAACCAAGAGGAACGCGGCATTGTCATTCTCGTCTGGCGAGGTCCGGACGACAGATTTTTTGCCCGCAGCCCCGGCGACCTTCGCCCAGGCGACCGGCACGGCGACCACCACCTGGAGCCTCGCCGGGACGACACTCAAC
>JBEBGK010000049.1:0-10707 GCA_040081515.1 Chthoniobacteraceae bacterium | reverse complement strand
TTCCAGGCCGACGTCACGCGCGTCTGCACCTTCGTGCTCGCCAACGAGGGCAGCAACAAGAGCTACCCGGACCTCGGCGTCCGCGAAGGCCACCACGAACTCTCCCATCACGGTCGCGATGCGGAGAAGATCCGGAAGATCCGCGAGATCAACAAATTCCACGTGGCGCAGCTCGCGTATCTCCTTGGAAAATTGAAGTCGATCCGCGAAGGCGACGGCACGCTGCTCGATCATTGCATGATCGCCTATGGCAGCGGCAACAGCGACGGCGATCGCCACAACCACGACGATCTCCCCATCCTCCTCGCCGGGCGCGGCGGCGGCACGATCAAGACCGGCCGCCACATCCGCCTCCCGAAGGAGACGCCCATCACGAATCTCTGGTGCTCGATGCTCGAGCGGATGGATGTGCGCGTTCCGTTCGTGGGCGACAGCACCGGGATGCTCTCTGCGCTGGCGTGAGGCGCTTACCGCCTCCGCATGTCTCCGGAGCGCCGCGCGCTCTGCCCCAGCGCCCTCAGTCCAGCAGCACGCCCGCCTTGTAGCGGTAGCAGATGAACACGCTCACCTCGCGCAGCGGCAGCCCGCGCTCGAAGAACTGGAATGCCGTCTTCACTTCCCATCGCTCGAACGTACGCGCGATGATCTCCGGCGGCATGACGGTCTCCCATGGACGGTCGGTGATGTAGAGCGCATTGCGGCCCGCAAACCGGTTGATGCCGTACTCCTTCGAATCCTCCTGATCATTGATGACCTGCAGCTTCCGCTCCTCGTATTCATCGTATCGCCCCCAGAAATGAAACTGGTTCTCCGCGACAGGTGACTCGGGCACATAGACGGCCGGATGCCCGGGTGACTCGATCCGTTTCTCCGGGAGGTAAAAGCAGAGCTCCGCCGCCGTTCCGTAGCTGTTTGCGATGAGAAAGAATTTCTGGCCGGACTGCTTTTCGATCGTCTGCCGGAACTCATCCACCCGGCGCGCCACCTCCTTCCAGCCCCGCAGGCGCGCACTCGGGTCGCGCCGGAATGGCAGCGGAAACCCGATGACGCGGAGCACATTGGTCTCCACTGCAACGACGCTGACGGCCGCGCCGATCACCAGTCCGGCCACCGCAAGGATTCGCAGGCCGCGGGATGCCATCACCCGCTCATGCCAGTAAGCGACCGCGAGGATCACCATGGTGATCGAGGCGGGCGCGGTCCAGTTTGGCTCGCTGTCGTGGTGAAGCGCGATCCACAGGTAGCCGAGGACGATCGGCAGCGCGAAAGCCGCCAGGAAGCGCGATTTCCAATGCATGTTCGGCGCCTCCTTGCGGATGCCGACTAATACGAACGCCACCAGAAACAGGAAGCCCTTTGCCGCGGAGTGCAGCGCCTCCATCTCGAAGAAATTGCCGACCAGCCAGAGGCCGGTCGCCACGAGAAACACGGCCACCCATCCCGGCCACGGATGCTCGAGGGAACTGCAACGAGGCTGCGACGCAGCGCGGAAGCCCAGCGCCGGAACGAGGGCGCCACGGCGGCGGCCAGCGCCAGGATCATCCCGAGAAAAATCAGTGGCGAATACACGCCGAAATGCACGGCGATGAAATCGAAGAAGGACTTCCAGTCCAGTTCCCACCACGGCGTATCGAGCCCGCCCCGGGCGGCGAGATGCGAGGTCGTGGGCCAGCCGCGCGCGGCGTTCCAATAATACATCGGCAGCACAAAGGGAACCGCGGCGATCAGCATGCTCCAGAACCCGGGGCGCAGCAGTTCGCCACGGCGGCGCGGTGTGAGCACGAGCAGCAGCACGACGCAGATGAGCAGCACCGCGTTCGTCATCTTGAACAGCCAGCCGATGCCGATGAGCAGACCGCTCAACGCCCACCAGCCCGAGAATGCGGGGCTTTTCTCCAGAGCCAGCCACAGCGTGCATAGCGCGGCCGTCCAAAAGAAAATCGACGGCGCGTCGATCGTCATCAGCAGCGCGCCGGCGTTGAAGATGGGCGTCACGCTGACGACCATCGCGGCCCAGAACGCGGTGCGGCCGTCATAGAGGCGTTTCGCGAGCCAGTAGATCAGGAGGCTCGTGCCGAGCCCGAGCAACGGCGCAAAAAAGCGTACGCCGAACTCATTATGCCCGAAAAGCGCGGCGCTCGCCTTCATTGCCAGCGCCACGCCGGGTCCCTTGCTGAAATACCACCAGTCCAGCCGCTGGCTCCATTCGTGGTAGTAGGCTTCGTCCGGGACGAGCCCGACCTGCCCGATGTAGAACAACCGGAAAACGGTGAGAGCGATCAGAAAGCCGAGGAGCCGGATGTTCATGAAACGGGTGTGAGCAACGAGGGATGCCGCGCCGCCAGTCCCGGGACGACGCGCGGGCCAAGGCTGCGCCAGAGCGATTCAGTCAGCGCGAGGACCACGAGGGCGATACCCATCCCGAGGCACATGCCCGCCGCCACATCGCTCGGCCAGTGCGAGCCAGTGTACACTCTCGAATAGGACACGGCGGCGGCGGGCACGAACGCCAGCCAGCCCCAACGCCGGTAAAAAATTGCCGTCACCAGCGCGGCTGCGGCCGTGTTCGAGGAGTGATTCGACGGAAACGATCGCCCGTCCTGGTCGCGGCCGGTTCCTAGCGATATCTGCTCGGTGACCGGCTCGCGGATTCCTTTCCACAGCGGCCGTTTCAGTTCGATCTGCCGGACGCCGATTTCACTCTGGTGGGGCCGCAGGCGGCCGACGGCCTTCTTGATGGATGATCCGACCACTGCGTCGTTCACGACGAACGCGAGCAGCAGCACCACCACGAACGCGCGGGCTCGAAAACCGCCGGCAAGCAGGACGACCGCCGAGAGAATCCCGAGCGGCACGGACCAAAGCGCCGAACTCGACATCACCGCCATCCACCGGTCGAGCACGGGGCCGGTCCATTCGCGGTTGATGAGAAAAAGGAGTTTTTGATCCATCCGGAGTGGGCGAAGCTGCGCGAGACTATGGTCACCCTTCCACGTGTAAAGAGCATCCTCGTCGCCGTCGCCCTCGCCTTCGTCACGGCACGCGCCGAGGAGCGACCTCCCGATGCGCAGGAGATTCTCCGTTCCGTCCGCATCGCGCAGTCATCGCAGGACTGGAATCTCCGCGGCCAGCTCCGGGTCGGGAGCAAGAAACACCCTTTCCGCCTCGTCCTCGAAAACCGCTCCATCCGCTACGAGTTCCTCGATGGCGGCGACTCGATCACGCTGAGGCTCGGGGAAACGGGCTCGACGCTCGAGGAGAAAAAAGGCGGAGCCACCGCGAAGGTCACCGCCGCGAAATTCGACAAGGCGGTCCGCGACCCGGACATCAGCTACGAGGATCTCGCGCTCCGCTTCCTCTACTGGAAGGACGCGCGGGTCACCGGCACCGACGTCATCGTCGCGAACAAGTGCTGGAAGATCGAGGTGCGTCCGCCTGCCGGGAACGAATCGCAATACGACCGCGTGATGCTCTGGGTCGGGGTCAATGACGGCGCGCTGATGAAGGCGGAGAGCTTCGACAGCAAGGGGAACTGGGTGCGCCGTTTCACCGTGCGGAGCGTGATGAAGCGTGACGGCTACTGGCTGCTGAAGCAGATGCGCATCGAGCGCGCAGCCGGGCGGGTCGAGGATCTCAGGCCCACGTATCTCGAGATCGACGACGTCGAGAAATAGACCGGCCTGCACCGGTCACTTCGCGACCGTCGCCTTCAGTTCCGTCGCCACACGCCGCCGGATCTTCAGCTCGATCTTCGTCTCCACTCCGTCCTGCTCGATCTTCCCGGACGCATCCACTTCCAGTTTCGACAAGCCCTTGGTGCGACCGCTGTTCGACTGCACATCGACCGGCAGGTCCATCTCGCCGGTCAGTTCAGCGTGAAACCGCGTCGTCTTCACCGACTCGGGCAGCGTCGAAAGTCCGATTCCCTTCCCGTCAATTTTCGAATCCATCCGGACCAGCAGCGCGGGCTGATCCTCGAACGTCGTGGTCTGCACGAGCCTCGTGGTTCCCTGGATGTGCTCGGGCTTGAGTCCCCTCACTCCTTCGCGCTCGAAATCGGCCACCGCTGCATTCGCATTCACCGGCCACTCGGCTCCCAATTTTACCTTCTCCGCAGTGCCAAAGACGTCGTCGTCCGTGCCCTCGTCCTCCCCCTGGACGCTGAGAATGGATTCGATCGCCTCGATCTGAAGCTCCTCCGCGGGCTCGCCGTTGACCTCGGTGGTGTTGTCCGGTTCCCCATGCCGCAGCCGCAGTTCGTCACCGGGCTTGAAAAACTCGGAGGGCTGGCCGCCATTCACGCACTCGACCGTCTTCAGCTTCAGCCGCACGTCCTTCGGCTGTCCCTTGGATGTGACCGCGACGACCGTCAGGAGCCCCGTCAGCCGGCACGCGGCGATCGTCTGGCTGTCCTCCACCTCCTTGCCATCGAGGCTCGTCTTGATCGAATCATCGAGCGCCATCTTCACGGCCACATCGAACCGGTCACCGGCTTTCAACGGGCGCGCCATGCGAATCGCGTAAGTTTCCTCGGCGCAAACAGACAAGACCGGCAGACACAGCAAGAGAAGAAGGCGGGCAAACATGGCCTTTCATTCGCAGAAATCGCGCCATCCGCCAGCAGCGATTCCGCCTTGCGTGCCTCACGAAGTCAGGCGGCGGGCAAGAAAGGTCCTTCGATTCAGTGTCGCGCGCTCAGGCCAGCGCCGGCTCCGCCGTGGCGTACTTTGCCAGCCACTCGCGATGCACCTTCGGCGAGATCTCGCTCGGCTTGATCTCGCTGCGCCCACCCCAGAACACATTCGTGTAGCTCACCGGAATCCCGCAAGCGGCGAGATGATCGTCGATCGCCTTCTTGTGCAGGAAGACGCGCTCCTTCTCCGTGCCGTGGCAGACGGCCATGATGTTCACATTCGCAAAATCCGGCCCGCCCTCGCGCCAGTAACAGTGCGTGAGGATCTCGTGGCGCCCGGCCTCCGCGCCCGCGCGCTCCTGCATCCCATCCGGCACGCGCCAGTGGAAGAGCGCGTTGAATTTCGTCACCCGCTGCCCTCCCTGCGACGGCTTCACGTGCTCCAGAAATGTGCTGAAGCGACCGATCACCTGCCGCTTGTTCAGATCCTCCGCCACGCGGCAGAAAGTCTCCAGATCCACGCCGATCTCCTTCGCGCGGTCCGCCCACAGGCCGGTGCGGATTTCGTCGGGCGAAAGTTCGCGCTTCAGCGCCAGCAGCACCTCCCATTCGAGGTCGGCGAGATTCACGATGCCGACCGGGATCATCCGCGCCGGCTGTGGCGACTTGTCTCCGGGCTCGATCACCTTCCGCCGCACATGCCCCACGCCGAGCGCGAAGATTCCCTTCGCCGGCATCAGCTTGAATTTCGTGCAGCCGGTGTGGCGCATGAGCACGCGCGCGTGCTCCTCCATGCCCGTGCCCGTCGGCGTCTTCAGCGTCGTCCACAGGCGGTACATGCTGCCGGTGGTCTGGCCGTCCGTGCTGCGCACGACCACGTGCCCGCTGAACGGGTCGTTTTTGAACATCCAGTCGAACGCATCGTTTAGCTTCTCCTCCGAAACCTGCCACGCCACGAGCGCGCCTTCGGCGAGATTCGACGCCACGAGCGTCTGCCGCACCCGGCGGATCGTGCCGGCCGCGAGCATCGTCTTGATTCGCTCCAGCACCGTCTCCAGCGGCACGCCGCTCTTTTGCGCGATCTCGATGAAGGGCTCGCGCACAAAGCCCTGAATCTTGTCCTCCGAGACGGCGAGGATTTGCGCGTTGATGGGATCGCTGTGTTCGATGCTGGACATGGGACGTGAGTGATAGACCACCCAGGCCCGCCGCGCCACTTAGGAATTGCCCCTCGCTGCCCCGGAATTGGCCGGATGCAGTCCGGCGGCGTAACGCGGGCAATCCTGCCCGCGCTGCACGAAGCCGCGCCTAGATTCCCTTGTCGGCGACTTCATCCAGCTTCGGGTCCAGCCCGGGCAGCGGGCGCGCCTTGTCCGCATAACGGTCGAAGCGGTTCGACAGGATGAGCAGCGTCGGCGCCCACAGGCCGATGAAAATGCCAAAGCGCTCGGCGTGGGCGATGGCATCCGGCGTGTCACGGTCGAGAAACCACCAGACGCCGATGGACAGGATGATCGAGGTGAGCCCGGCGAGGAAACAGAATGTGGATACGGCGCGACACACGGAGGGATTCATGTCGCGGAAAATGAAGCCGCACCGGGGATCCAGCTACACCACGATTGACCATGCCTGCGCAAGGCTTGGCGTCCTGCCGTACGATCCGTCTTCCCAATCGAGCATCCATTCGACCGGACCTCTTCCTCTTCCTCTTACTCCTTGTCATGCTCATGCTCATGCTCTGCATTTTCTGAACTATCGCCTCTGAACGGAGCATGAGCACGACAAAGAGGAAAGAACGGCGCGCCGCCGCCAGCCGGGCAGCCTCCTAGCAATACTCACTCTGCACCCACGCCAGCGCCTCCTCGCGCGAGCGCAGCGTTCCCTCGAGCTGCCGCGTCGCGACGGCATCCAGGATCTCCTTGAACTGCGGCCCCGGCTTCATACCGAGCGCCTTCAGGTCCTGTCCCGTCAGGAGCGGCGGCGGAATCAGCGGCTCGGCGGCAAACTCATCGCGCTTCATTTTCAGGAAGTCATAGTTATCCAACATCCCGTGGCTGCTCACACAGTCCACGCGGTGCAGCTCCATTTCATCATCGAATCCCGGGCGCGCCATGAACCGCTTCAGCTTCGCCACGCGCATCTCCTGCACGTCCTTGAAGACCATGTGATTCAGCACCGCGCTCACCGTTGCATCGATCTCCGCGCGACTGAACCGCAGCCGGGTCATGATCTCCTCCGTCATCGTCGCGCCGAGCTTGTCGTGGCCGTTGAAGCGGATCCGTCCCGTCTCATCCACCGCGAACGTGCCCGGCTTGCCGATGTCGTGAAAAAGCACGCCGAACACCAGCGGCACGCTCACCCGTTCCGGCAGCAGCCCGAGCATCGCGCGCGTGTGCACGAACACGTCACCCTCCGGATGAAACTGCGGCGGCTGCTCGCATCCCTGCAGCTTCATGATTTCCGGCAGCACCTCGCGCATGAGCCCGCTCTCGACCAGTAGATCGAATCCATGCACGCGCGAGCGATGCATGAAGATCTTCACCAGTTCCTCGCGGATGCGCTCCGCGCTCACGTCATGGATCTCCGAGGCGTGCTCCTTCACCGCCGCCCACGTCGCGGGCTCGATCTCGAATCCCAACACCGCCGTGAATCGCACCGCGCGCAGCAGCCGCAGCCGGTCCTCCCGGAATCGCGCCACCGGATCGCCGATCGCGCGCACCAGGCGCGCCTTCAAGTCCCGCTGCCCCTCGACGTAATCGATGATCTCCTTGGTGATCGGATCGTAAAAAAGCCCGTTGATCGTAAAGTCGCGCCGCTCCGCATCCATCTTCGGCGTGCTGAAAGTCACGCCCTCCGGCCTGCGCCCGTCCACGTACTGCAGGTCGCTCCGGAACGTGGCCACCTGGAAGTCGTGCCCGCCCTCGTGAACGACCACCACTCCGAAGTGCGCCCCCACCGCATACGTGTGTGGAAAGAGTTTCTGCACCTGCTCCGGCCGCGCGTCGCTCGCGATGTCATAATCCTGCGGCTCATGCCCCAGCAGCATGTCGCGCACGGAGCCGCCCGCATAAAGCGCGATGAACCCCGCCTGCCGCAGACGGCGGACGATGGACACGGCAAAGCTTTCGAGCGACTCGGACACGCCCACAAGGAAAGGGACTCCCGCCCACGAGTCGAACTTTCATTCGCACCGAGAGCGGAACGCGCGCCGCATCGCGTCGCGCCACCCCGCCATTGCCCACGCAGCAGATCCCTACTACGCTCCCTCCCGTGAATCCAAGCGCCACCGACCGCCTCCTCCGCGCCGCCGCCACGCGGATGCGCGCCGCGAGCTTCGGCCGAACGCTGCACATCACAGCGCTCGTCACCGCTGGCGTGGTATTTCTCGCCCTCCTCTCCGCGCGTCTGCTCGCACTGCTCCCGAATGCGTGGTTCACGCCGCTCACGCTCTGCGCCGTTCCAGTCCTCGCCGCGTTCGCCGCCCTCCTCATCGCGCGCCGGCCCGCCGCCACGCACGTCGCCCGCGCGGTGGACGACCGCGCCGCGAGCAAGGAGCTTTTTCTCACCGCGTCGCTCATCGACCAGGCCCCGGGCGAATATCGCGACATCGTCCTCAGGCAAGCCGGGGAACGCGCAGCGCAGCTCCAGGCCGCGCGCCTTTTCCCGCTGAACTGGCTGCCCGGCGCGCGCAATGTCGCACTCGCACTGGCCGCGCTCGTCGCCGCGACGCAGTGGCTGCCGAGGCTCGATCCATTCAAGATGGACGAGAAGCGGCAGGAGCTGACCAAGCAGGAGGCGCGGCTGGCGGAGACAAAGAAAATCACCGCGATCCGCAAGGAGGAGCTGAAGGAGAAAGGCGGCGCGCTCGGCGAACAGGTCGATCAGGCGCTGGCGAAGCTCGACAAGACGTTCAAGGAAGTGAAGCCGCAGGAGCGCGAGCTGAACGCGAAGAAGCTGAACGAGGAGGCGCAGGATTTCAGCGAGCTGTGGAAGAAAGTCGCCGCGCAGGTGCCGAAGGACGCGCTCGACAAGGCCGCGCAGCAGTTCGGCGACAGCCAGCAACGCCAGGCGATGAAGGAGCTCCTCGACAAGCTGAAGAAAGGCGACGCGGAGGGCCTCAAGCAGGCGATGGAAAAATTACGCCAGCAGATGGAACAAATCGCCAAGCAACCGGAAGGCGCCGCCAAGAACGAGCAACTCGAAAAGCTCGCCAAGGAACTCGGCCAGATGGCGAATCAGCTCCGCGAACAACTCGGCGACAAGGCGCTCAACGAGGCACTCGCCCGCGCCGCCGAGCAGCTCGGGATGGCGAAAGGAAAGGGCCTTTCAAAGGACGCCCTCGACGCCGCGAACGACGCGCTCAATCTCAGCAAGGAGGAGGCGCAGCGCCTCGCCGAGATGTTCAAGGACATGGGAAACCTCGAGGACGCGCTCAAGAACCTCGCCGCCGCGAAGCAGCTCAACGAGCAGGGCAAACTCGACGGCAAGGATGCACAGGACGCCGGCGCGAACAGCCAGCAGGACTACCAGAAACTTTACGACGATCTCATGCGCCGGATGGCGGAAGCCGGTGAAGGCCAGGGTCAGGGTCAGGGCCAGGGCGGCGGAAAGTCAGGGCCGAATCCCGGCATCGGCCAGGGCGGCACGGTCGGTGAGGACGACAGCGCGACGTCCAAATTCAAAAAGGAGAAAGACAAGGTCCAGCTTGGCGCTGGCAAACTGCTCATGGAGTGGAAGGAGGAGGGCGTCGGCGAAACCGGAAAAAAGGCCGGTGACTACAATGAAGCCATCCGCGCCGTGAAACAGGGCGTCGCCGAGGCCATCCGCAACGAGCGAGTCCCGCCCGGATACCACGGCGCGATTCAGAAATACTTCGACAAGCTGCCGGAGAAAAAACCGTAGCGAAAAGTGGCGCCGGCTTTAGCCGGCGTCCGCTCGCCCTTGGGCTAAAGCCAAAGCTACTTCGCTTGCCGCGCATCCGCGCTTCCGCCAAACCTCCCGTGTGCAGGATCTCCGCAACACCAAACGCTACCTCCTCCTCGTGGCGTTGCTCGGCGTCGTGCTGCTCGTCTGGCAATCGCTCACCCGCGACAAACTCACCGTCTATTGCGCGCACGACGCCGTCTTCGCCGAGGAGATCCTCCGCGATTTTGAAAAGCAAACCGGCATCCCGGTCGCGGTGAAATTCGACACCGAGGCCACGAAATCCCTCGGCCTCACCGAGCAAATCATCCGCGAAGCCGAGCATCCGCGCTGCGACGTTTTTTGGAACAACGAACTCCTCGGCACCCTCGACCTCGCCGCACGCGGCTTGCTCGAAGTGCACAAGGGCACCGGCTGGCAGCGCATTCCCGCGCAGTTCCGCGACCCCGACGGCCGCTGGACCGGTTTCGCCGCGCGACTGCGCGTGATCATCGAGCGAAGCGATGCGCCCCCATGGGATGAGCGCCTGCTGCTCAACGGCGACCTCAGCCGTTTCGCGATGGCGAAGCCGCTCTACGGCACCACGCTCACGCACTACACCGTGCTATGGCACGAGTGGGGCGCGGCGCGCTTGCAGCAGTGGCACGGTGACACAAGACGACGCGGCCTGCGCGAAGTCAGCGGCAATGCACAGACGAAGGACGCAGTGGTCAGCGGCTTGTGCGAAGCGGCATTCACCGACACCGATGATTTTTTCGAGGCGAAGGATGCCGGCAAACCCGTCCGAATGCGCCCCGTGAGATTCGAAAACGGACAGACCATCTGCATCCCGAACACCGTCGCCATCATCCGCGGAGCACCGCACGCGGAGAACGCCCGCAAACTCGCCGACTTCCTCCTCTCCGCGCAGACCGAACTCGCCCTCGCCCGCTCGAAATCCCGCCAGATCCCGCTCGGCCCCGTGGACGAATCGCAACTCCCCGCCGAGGTGCGCGACCTCCTCCCACAAGCCGCACGAGGCTACCCGCTCACCGGCTTGCTCGCTGCGCGCAACGCATGCCTCGCATGGCTCAGGGGAGAATACCTGAAATGAAGCGCGCCAATGTGGGGCCGACAATCTGTCGGCCCGATTCATCCGCGCCACGTTCAGG
>JBEBGK010000694.1:0-2835 GCA_040081515.1 Chthoniobacteraceae bacterium | reverse complement strand
GTGGTGGCCGCGCTGACGGGCCTCGGGAACGCGCAGCCCGCTGCTGCGAGGCTGGCGACTTTCAGGAAGTTTCTGCGATTGGAATTCATAATGCGTTTTCGATTCGGAGTTTCGTTGCCGGGTTAGTTGTCGAGCGTCTCGGCAGCGGCGGCGGGGAGTGATGCGAGGTAGTTTGCGATGAGGCGGAGCTGCGCCGGAGTGTAGGCGCGCGCCTGGAGGTCCATGATGTTCTCCGGTCGCCGCTGGCTCATTTCGAGCAGGCCTTTGTAAAGGTCATCGGCCTTCTTTCCGGCGATGGATTCAAAGCCAGACACTGCGACTCCGTTCGTCCCGTGGCACTGGGCGCATTGCGCGGCTAGCAGTTGTCCAGGCGGTGGAGCTGCAGCGCCAGTCAGGCTGGTGGCGATGACGACTGGGAGCAGCAGCATCCAGTGAGTGAGCGGACGAGGTGCGCGTTGGTATTCGTATGTGTGTTGTGTTTTCATGGTCTGGTTTGGTGGAGAGGGATTTGGGTGGAAGAGTCAGTGGGGACCTCTGAACCGGCTGACCATCCCATGCGCACATGAAGGATGAATGAATCCCCGATGAATGTTTCCTAATTGTCGGAGACGAGGGCTGTCGGCGTGCCGAGCGGGAGGCGCAGCAATCTCGGGACCCGCGGCTACCTTTCAGGCGCGCTCCGGAACTTGAGCATCCGGAGGCCATTCAGGCAGACGAGGACGGTGCTACCTTCGTGAGCGACGACGCCGAGCGGGAGCGGCAGCTTGAAGCCGAGTGCGGAGACGATGAGCACGAGGATTACGACCATCGCGAAGCCGAGATTCTGGTAAATGACGCGCCGGGCGTGGCGCGCGAGGTCGAGTGCGAAGACGATGTTTTGCAGGTTGTCGCTCATCAGGACGACGTCGGCAGTCTCCATGGCCACGTCGGTACCGGCGGCACCCATCGCGATGCCGATGGTGGCCGTGGCGAGCGCCGGCGCGTCGTTCACGCCGTCGCCGACCATGGCGACCGGGCCGATGCTCTTGAGTTCCTTGATCACGCGCACTTTGTCCTCGGGGAGAAGGTCGGCATGGAACTCATCGACGCCAGCCTGCTTCGCAATCGCTGCAGCGACGCGCGTGTTATCGCCGGTCAGCATGACCACGCGCTCGATACCGTTGGCTTTGAGTTGCCGGATGACGGTGGCGGCATCGGGGCGGAGCACGTCGGCGATGGCGACGGCGCCGACCAGCTTCGCGGTCCCCGCGCTTTCGTCGAGTTCGCCGACGATCACGCAGGTCTTGCCCTCGTCCTGCAAGGTCGCGAGCTGCGCGGCGAAGGCGTCGGGGATGACGACATTCCGCGGAGTGAAATAGCGCGCGTTCCCCACGGCGATGCGCCGGCAGCGCCGTCATCGTCCCACCCGTGAGCGTGAAGCCGGTCTGATTCCCACCCGTCGTCGTCGCGCCCACGATGACACCGCTCGCATTCACCGCCTCCGGATTCACCGCATCGCCCGGCGCAATCGAGCTAACCACACAGCCAGTGCGCGAAGAAGGAGAAGATGAGCGTTCATGGGGGGCTGCGCGTTTCGGCGAAGCTCAATCGTCCGCCTTGGGGCAGTGCGCGGCATGCGCTGCATCCGGTTCTGACCGATCTGTCAGAACCCGTTCAGCGACGCTGCCGGGCTGCGTCATTGACGGGCAGGCGAAATCTGGCGTCCTCTGCTGTTTCCCTCGGACGCCGCCTTCACGAAACGCTCCTCCCTTATGAAAACCGCGCTCCCTTCCCTCCTCGCGATGCTTCTGCCGCTGGCCTCACTCGACGCAGCGGATCGCACGCCGGGGAAACCGAACATCATCGTCTTCCTCGTGGATGACATGGGCTGGATGGATTGCGGCGCCTACGGGTCGAAGTATTACGAGACGCCGAACATGGATCGCTTCGCCGCGCGCGCGATGCGGTTCACCGATGCCTATGCGCAGCCGTTGTGCTCGCCGACGCGCGCGAGTCTGCTCACGGGGAAATATTCGGCCCGTCATGGGATCACGAGCGCCACGGGACATCAGCCGCCGCAGCCGGCGGGCCACAAGTTTCTCACCGAGACCGCGCCGCCGAACCAGCCGATGCTCGTGCCGGAAAGCAAAAACCACCTCGAGCCCTCGGAGTTCACGCTGGCCGAGGCGTTGCACGATGCGGGATGGCGCACGGCGCACATCGGGAAATGGCACCTCGGCCTCACGCAACCACACTGGCCGGAGCAACAGGGGTTCGATGTCGCGTTCCACTGCCATCCGGACCCCGGGCCTCCGGGAAATTACTTCTCGCCCTACGGCGTCGTCGCCGACGGCAAGCCGGGCGGGAAAAACAAGGTCGGCACGATCACGGACGGGCCTCCCGGCGAATACATCGTGGACCGGCTCGCGGATGAGGCGGTGAAATTCATCACCGAGAACAAAGACCGCCCCTTTTTCCTGAACCTCTGGAACTACGGCGTCCACGGCCCGTGGGGCCACAAGCCGGAATATACGCAGGCGTTCCTGTCGAAAAAGGATCCGCGCGGCGCGCAGGGCAATCCCATCATGGCATCGATGCTGAAAAGCGTGGACGAATGCTTCGGGCGCGTGCTCGAAACGCTCGACCGCCTGGGCCTCGCGGAGAACACGATCGTAATTTTCAACTCCGACAACGGCGGCAACACGCACAGCAACGTGCCTGACAACGCGAAGACGGCGAAGGCGGAGAAGAACAAGAGCGAGCAGCTCGCCGACTGGCGCAAATGGGCCGGCGACCAGCCACCGACGATGAACACACCGCTGCGCGACGGGAAGGGCACGCTCTACGAGGGCGGCA
>JBEBGK010000693.1:0-2836 GCA_040081515.1 Chthoniobacteraceae bacterium | reverse complement strand
CCCAAAACAACCTCCCCACAGAGGCGACACCACCCCGCCGCGCCGCGGCTAAAGGGAAAGATTTTTCCGCCATGGCGCGAACTGCGGAACTTGGGCTAATACGCCGGTCGGTGAGATGTTGGGCCTGGTAATCGAAGTGTTCGACATTTCTGGATGAACTAAATGAGGTGCAATTCGGTTGAGGCGATCTCTGTATAGAAAATTCTAATGCTTTTGTCCACTATAGTGTCGTGACTTAGCCTGTGGGCGAGGGCTGTTCCTGCGCTCGATTGCGGAGGAGCGCATCCTCTCCCCGGTCGCGCAGGGCGCTCCTCAAAACCGGATCGTCCAGACGAGTTTCGCCACGATGTCCGTCGTCAGGCTCCGGAACCGGCCGTCCTCGACATTGAACCCTTTGTTGAAGACCAGAAAGACGTCGCTGCCCGGGCGGACAATCCATCGGATGCGGCTGTTGACCCCGAAGGTGTCGGAGATGTTGTCGTATTGGGCGACGGTGTTCCAGGAGAGGCGCGGGGTGAAGGCGATGTTCAGTTTCGTGGAAGCCACCGAGGCGGTGAAACTGCCCGCGGGCAGTTCGATCTCATTCATCTCCCAGCCGCCGGCGAGGAAGAGATGGCGCGAAACCCGCCACTCGATGCCGGCTCCGTACTGGAGGGCGGTGCCGTCGTAGAATTCGCCAAACCCGAATGATGAGGAGACACTCACCGGTCGTCCGACGGCGCTCGAGAAGTTCGCCGAGAAACGGCTGAAGCCGTAGTCGCCCGGGGGGATCACGACACCGGGGTTGATTTCAAATGGAGCGAAGAGTTGCTCCCGTTCATACACGAAGCCCGCCGAGAGCGAATCCCCCGGCTGGTTTTGGATCGTCACCTTTGGAACGGTCCAGAACTCGGTCTCCACGGTGTTTTGAAGATTGGTGACGATGTAGGGAGAGGCTTCGACGTCGATGGTGCGTAGGTAACCCTCCGGCCGCCATCGATAGCGGGCCGAACCGCCGTATTCCCGGATCCCGCGCCGCTTCACGAAGCCCATCGCCGGATTGAAGTCCCTGTCGATCTGCGCGACGTAGCCATCCACGCGCAGCGGTTCATTCGGGTAAACGAGCGCTCCGCCGAATGCCATCTGCGGACCGGAGGCGCCCGGAGAACCGGTGCCCATCACCCACCCGTGGGCGCTGATCGCGTTGTTCTGCCAGAAGTTGGTATTCCGGTAGTTAAAATCCGCGCCGACGAGGTAGTTGTCCCTGTCCGCGGTCGGATCGCCATAGGTGAAAATGGCACCGACATCCGATTCGCGGAAGACTCCGTAGGAGAGTCGCGCCACGGAGAGATTCTTGCCCGGCACGCCCCTCGTGCTGTCCACCTGCGTATTCAGCAGACCGACATTCAAGTCGCCCACGCGGCCCGTGACCTTTCCGCCCGCGACGATATTCACCGTCTCTCCGCCGGGCCCCAAGCCAATCCTCCGCGAGAAGAAGGGCAGCGGGGTATTGCCCGCGCCGAAACTGAAGATGCCCGCGTCCTGCAGGAAGAAGTCCCTCTTTTCCGGAAAGAACAACGGGAAGCGCGTGAGGTTCACCTTGCGGTCATCGACTTCGGTCTCGGCAAAATCCGTGTTCACCGTCAACGCAGCGGTGAGCGACGGGGTGATGCGGTAGAAGATGTCGATCCCCGGCTGAAACTCGAAGCCACCTCCGCCCTGTTCCTTACGGTAGCGTCCGACCATGAACGGCAACAGATCCAGCCCCACGCCCTTCCGAAGCGTCGTCAAGCCCTCGAGCAATCCTGCATCCGGGAGTGATTCCACGGCCTTGTTCTTGAATGGAGAAGCCCATCGCGAGGATTCGCGTTTCCTGCGGACGACGCGCTCGACATTGAATCCCCATGCGGTGCCAGCCGGGCCGAACGACAGGCTCTTGAACGGGATCGCGAACTCCGCGACCCATCCGTCCTCGACGATTCTCGCCGCGCCTTCCCAGATGGTGTCCCATTCCGTCCGGGTGCCGCCGGGACCGAGCAGCGCGTCCAGCTTTGCGCCGATGGGATTGAGGATGAACAGGTATCCCTCGCGTCGCCGCCCGTACGTGTCGAAGACGAGGCTCACCGTGTCATCCGAGCCAATCGCGGAATCCTGGCCCAATTGAGTCGCAACGATCTTCTTCGGCTCGCTATCGAAGCAATGGACCGCCGCGTAAAGGAAATCGCGATCGTACACGAGCCGGACCTCTGTCTGCTCCGTCGGCCGGGCGCCCTCGCGCGGTTCGACCTGGGTGAATTCCCGGATCACCGCCGCGCTCTGCCAGCACAGATCGTCGAGGCGGCCATCGACGACAGGTGCCACCGCTGTCGGTACCACGCGGGTCCCGGGCACCCGCACCGGGCGCGTGTCGAGCGCCGGCGAGTCCTCGCGCACCACGATCCGGCCCACCCGGAATGACGGGCCGATCAGCTTCGGCGCTTGTGGATCATCCGGCGCAGCCGCGGATGCGGCGTCGAAGCCTGCGAATGCAAGGCAACCGCAGAACACTGCCAACAGACGAAAGCGGAAAATCATGGTTGCGATGGCCTTCATGTCCGACACGACGACCATTTCCCAGCCTGCCACGCTGCCGTCTGCGTGAACAAGGTGTTTCCCTTTCATCGCTCCTCTGTCTTCACGGGCGCCCGTTCGCGTCGGATGGCTCCAATCATGAGAAGCCCCGCGCCGATCCACATCAGGAGCAGTGGCGCGATGCTTCGGCGGCTGCCGGGCCAGAGGAATTCACCGGCGTTGAACGAAGCCCAGTTCGCCGCCTCGGAGTGCGCCGGCGATTGCTGGAAATAAGTCCCCTCCCCGG
>JBEBGK010000692.1:0-2838 GCA_040081515.1 Chthoniobacteraceae bacterium | reverse complement strand
GATCCTGTGCATCACGGGGACCACGGAACAGCACCCTCCGGTGCAACTCGAAACGCCAAATCCGCTCCGGCTAGGAGGGTGCGCTGATGGCGACCGCGTGGCGGTCATCATCAAAGCATCTCATTCGACGCTACGGGACGTACTTCGCGCGAGTACATGTCCCGGTCGATCTGGTCTCGCGAGTGGGCGTCACCGAGGTGCGTCGATCTCTTGGATCGTCTGACCAGCACCGCGCACGCTCGCTCGCAACTGCATATGCGGCGCGACTGAAGGTGCTATTCGACATGATCCGTTTCGAAAATCTCTCCAAGGATGAGTTCAAGGCCAAGCTCAAGCTGGAAGACGCAAAGCTGGCCGGAGAAATCTCGCTCCCCGAACCGAACAATGATGACCATCCCCAGACGGCCCCCGCAGTTCCAACGGCGATCCCGACGGCTGATCTCGATGCCCGGCTGCGAGCGACCCAGGTCCTCATCTCCATAGGTATCGACCTGACCTCTATTCCCCATGATCAGGCCAAGGCGCTGGTCGATGCCATGACCGCCAATCTTGCGGGCGTCCCCAAGATCGGCGTGGCGGCTATGCCACTGCACCAGCAGCCCGAGATCGGGCCGACGATCTCGGAAGCCGTCGCGGCCTATCTAAGTAACCATCGCCAGACGTGGCGGGAGAAGACCTACCGGACGAACGAAGCTAAGCTGCGGCTGCTGGAAAAGCTGTTCGGGTCTGAGCGGCGCGTAACGACGATCAAGGTCGCCGACCTGTGGGAGTTCGCCGATGGTTTGGCCCGTGTTCGCCGCAATTATCAGACCCAAGGTGCGCAGAGCTTTCAGTCGATCCAGACGGAGAACCCCGCTGGCCGGATCAAAGCGTCCACCGCCATCAACGTCCTGTCGTGCGTGAAGTCCTTCTTCAGGTGGCTCACGGATCGCTGTTCACGTCGCCGTTGTTCACCGGATGCCTGTCGTTCAGTCGGCGGTTTCATCCGGGCAAGGCGGTTTACAGGGACGCGTACTTCTGGTTGCCCGTGCTTGGCTTTTATACGGGCGCGCGGCTGGGGGAACTCGTGCAGCTTCATATCGCCGATGTGGTGATCGACCACGAATACCCGCATCTGTTGATTACCGAGGAAAGCGCCGACCCCAGCACCGGAAAGGACGCCAAGCATGTCAAGTCGGATGCGGGGGTCCGTGAGGTTCCGCTGCACCCCGATCTGATTGAACTTGGCTTCGCAGATTTCGTCAGGAACCGGAACAAGTCGAAGGGGAATGGTAAGCGCCTGTTCCGGGAAATCCGGTACGGGGCCGATGGGCAGCCGTCCACGATTGCCTCGAAGTGGTTCGGGAGGCTGCTGGATAGCGTGGGCTTGTCCGACCCCACGTTGGTCTTCCATTCGTTCCGACACGGAATGGAGGATGCCCTGCGGAACGCCGAAAAGCCGCAGTACGTGATCGACCGTATCCTCGGCCACACCGGTCAAGCAAGCGAGGGCGACGGGTATGGAGCGGGCACGGCTCTTGCTATCAACACGAAGGCAATGATCGCGGCTAAGCTGCCTGTCTCGGTTGCCGGTCTGCTTGGGGAGGCAGGCCATGAATAAGTCAGTCTTGCCGATCCTTGCCGAGGGATTGATCGACCCGGCAGCATGGGAATTGAAGCCCTCGCATTTTCTCATCTCCGAGACGGCACGGACGAGATGCGAAAGGGCGGTGCTGAAGCGTATCGCCTTTTGGTATCCCAAGGCGAAGACCTACCGGGATGGTTACATGTGGCTGGTGAAATCAGCGCAGGAAATGCGCGAGGAGGGAGTGGAATACGCGCTAGACACGATCTGGCGGGCGATCCGCGAGTTGGTGCGCCGCGAGGTTTTGGTGACCGAGACCCACTGGCACCCGTACAGGGTTTGCGTGGGCCGTGTGCTCTTCATCCGACCGGTGGCCGATATCATCGACGACACCAAGCCCAAGTCCATCAAGAAGAAATACCACGCGAAAGCCTTCAGCGATGACGACTGACCGCTAGAGGGGTGGGCTTCACTGGCCCGCCCCTTTTCGGAGCAAGTGATCAAATGTCAGTTTGGAACCAGTATTTTCGCTGGTTACATCCGCCTCGGTGCCGGGACTAAATCCCAGTATCAAACCGACATTTTTCCCAGTCGTAAGGCGCTGAAAATCCCGCCACAGACGCAGCTAAACCTATCAGCTAACTTTTCAAAAAGACTTCATCAGCGACCTATCCAACAGGATAGATCGCGAGACGCAAAAGCCTGCGCTTCGCTTCGGGCTAAAGAAAGAAGAATGAGGAAGAAAGAAAGAAAGAGCAGACCTCGGTAGCTTGGAAAATTAGCCACGGTGATCCCTCTCAGAGGATTTGGGATTGTCAGAAAGTGGATAATCAGGGAGTTTTTACACATAAACCAACCTCTACCCGTAACGAGGCCATATGTTCACCGGATACCTGAGGGTTTCGACGGATCGACAACACGCGTCCGGATTAGGTCTCGAGGCCCAGCGCCTAGCAATCGAGCAATATGCCGACCGACAGGGCATCCCGATAGGTCGGGTGTTCATTGAGGCGGAGTCCGGCAAGCTCAAGGACCGGCCCCAGCTTCGGGATGCCCTCGCATATTGTCGGCGGGAGAAGGCGACACTTCTGATTGCGAAGTTAGACCGCCTCGCACGCAACGTGGCGTTCGTGAGCGCGCTTATGGAAACAGGGGTTGAGTTTGTCGCCGTCGATGCGCCTTATACCAAATCCTTGAGGGTGTGACTCACGAGGGGATTCCCTCGCGGCCGATTTTCTGATTCAGAGTCGCAAACCGGAGGAGGTTTGCGATGG
>JBEBGK010000691.1:0-2840 GCA_040081515.1 Chthoniobacteraceae bacterium | reverse complement strand
CCACAAGTACCCGCAGACGCCCGTGCGCGAGACCGTCGTTTTCAGCCGCCTGGCGATCTACTCGGATCTCGGCATCGCGGATCGCACGTACCGCCTTTGCGACGAGTATCTGGAGGAATATGCGAAGGGCCCGCATGCGGCGCAGGCGGCGTACATCAAGGGCATCACCGCGATGAAGAAGCAGGACTGGTATCTCGGTGAAAAGTATCTCGGTGAGGCGCTGAAGATCCTCGTCACGCTGCCGGAGGATCAGAAAAACCTCTATTGGACGGAGGCGCGCTACCAGTACGGGAATTCGCTGTTTCTCCAGAACAAGTTCGAGGACGCGCAGAAGGACTTCAATACGTTCGTCGGTGAATTCGGCTACCTGGCGGGAGGCAAGGGCGCGTTCATGGAGGATGTGGAGTACCAGCTTGCGCTCACGCACCTTTTTCTCGGCCACTACGAAAAGGATACCTCGAAGCCGGGCGACACGGATGGCGCCATCGAGAGGCTCAAGGGCTACATGACAAAATGGGGGCTCCAGTCGAACTACGCCTCCGATGCCAAGTACCGGCTCGCGGTCTGCAACTTTGCCTCCAGCGAAAACGAGACCTGCGCGAAGGATTGCCAGGAGTGGCTGGATACCTTTGGCAAGAAGGCGGGCGAGCTTCTGCACCCCGAGGTGTACGCGCTGCTCGGGGATGCGCGGGCTGCGCTCAAGCAGCCCAAGGAATCCGCGGAGGCCTACATCGAGAGCTACAAGCGCGCGACGACTGACGAGGTGCTGAACTATTCGCTCTTCGAGGCGGGCAAGCAGCTCCAGAAGGCGACCGACTGGGAGGGTATCGAGAAGCTCTACACGGAATTCGTGAAGACGCACCCGGACCACCAGGCCGTTGTTACGGCGCTCTACTGGGTGGGCAAGGCGAAGGCGAAGCTCGGACGGATGGAGGAAGCGAAGGAACTCGCCGTGCAGACGCTTGGGAAATTCATCGGCGAGGCGAAGCGCGAGGGCATCGAGATGATCCTGAGCCAGCTCGCGGAGTGGTCGCGCCGGCGGCCTGCGGGCCAGAAGATCGCCGCCGGTGCGGATGGCGAGCCGGTAAAGTGGGATGCGGATGCGGAACTCGAGCGGATGCTAAAGCCGCTGCGTGAAAAGGCGAATCCCACGACCGAGGCCCGCCTGCTCTACGCGGTCGCCGAACTCCACAAGCTCGGGCGCAAGATGGACAAGCGCGACGAGCTGATTGCGAAAATCGCCGAGCAGACCAAGGCCGAGGACCTCAGCCCGTTCCTGCTCATGGAACTGGGTGATTTTACCATGGCAAGGGGCGCGGTGGACAAGGCCGAGGCGTTCTACCGCGCGCTGAAGGAGAATTTTGCCAAGGCCATGAATGCGGACGCGGGATACGTCGGGCTGGGCGAGGTCGCGTTCGCCCGCAAGGATTTGAAGAAGGCGATGGAACTTTACACCTACGCCATCGAGCGGCTCGGCGCGCCCTACAAGCTGAAGGAGGCGTTGCTCGGCCAGGCGAAATGCCACATGGCCGAGGGCACCGCGCGCTTCGCCGCGAATGAGAAGGACGCCGCGCTCGAATCCTTCGACAAGGCGCGCAAGCTCTTCGAGGAAGTCGCGGGCGTGCGCGAATGGCGGGGCGAGACGACGGCGTTCTCGCTGTATCAGCTTGCGGAGATCCAGTTCCGCCAGGGCAAATGGCCGGAGGCGACCGCGCTGTTCGAGCGTGTCGCCGTCACCCAGCAGAAATACCCTTCCTGGGCTGCGCGCGCGTACACGAAGGCCGCGGATGGCTATCACAGGATGGGGAAGAACGACGTCGCGAAGGAACGGCTGAAGGAGATGCTCGATAAGGAGAAATTCCAGGCGCTCCCCGAGGCGGAAGAGGCGAAGAAATTGCTCACCCAGCTCGGAGGACCGGCCTGATGCGTGCGTTTCTGCTCATCACCTTGGCGCTCACCGCGGGCGCATTCGCGCAGACCAACCTTCACTTGAAAGACGGGCGCATTCTTTCCGCGAAACAGTTGCGCCGGGACAAGGACACCATCATCGCCACGCTGGAGATCCCACCGAAGGAGCAGGGTGGCCAGCCGACCAAGGGGGACTTCGGATTTGCCATCACCGACATCTTCAAGCTCGAATTTCCCAAGCCCGCCGTGCTCGACACCGCGCCCGAACTCATCGCGGACGGCAAGGCTGCGGAGGCGCTCGACAAAATCGAGCCGGTGCTCAAGTACTACGCCGGATTCCGCGATGCGCCGGGAAGCTGGTGGGTGGATCTCGTCCCGCTGCAGGTCGAGGCGCTGCTCGCGCTCCGGCGGGACAAGGAGGCGGGGGATGTGTCCGAGCAATTCACGCGGCTGGCGACGGATCCCGAGGTGAAGAAATTTATGAAGGCATTCTCCGCGGTGTCGCTCACGCGCAAGGGCGAGCACCAGGCGGCGCTGGCGCTCTATGACGAGGCGGCGCTGGCGACCGAGCGCACCGATGTGCTTGGCCTCATCGCCGTGAACAAGGGCGAGAGTCTCGTCGCCCTCGCGGATGCGCTCGCGGCGAAGGGCGAACCCGAGGTGGCTGCCGTGCGCTACGAGGAGGCCTTGCTCAGTTTCCTGCGCATCCCCGCGCTCTACCGGACGCAGCGGATGTTCATGGCGCAGGCCACCTACGGCACGGCGCAGGCGTATCTCGGCATGCGTGACTTTGATCGTGCGCGGCTTGCGGTGAAGGAACTCAAGGCATCATACGCCGCCACGCCGGAGGCCAAGGCCGCGGAGGAATTCAGCCGGAAGATCGAAAAACGCGCGGCATTGCTCGCCGAGCCGGCAGCGGAAAAGAAATAGCC
>JBEBGK010000690.1:0-2841 GCA_040081515.1 Chthoniobacteraceae bacterium | reverse complement strand
GTAATCGTCAGCGCAGCCAGTTCCGCCGGCACGCCCGCGCTGTCCGGCGAGCCGTGCGTGAGCGCGCCGCTGCCCGCCTTCACCAGCAGCGAATCCACATGCCCATGATAGCATCCCTCGAATTTCACGATCTTCCCCCTCCCCGTGAACCCGCGCGCCAGCCGCACGCAGGACATCGTCGCCTCGGTGCCGCTGTTGACCATCCGGACTTTCTCGACGGAAGGCACCCATTCGCAACTCGTCCGCGCCATCTCCACCTCGCGCGGATTCGGGATTCCGAAACTCACACCCTTCGCCGCCGTCGCCGCGATCGCATCCAGCACCACCCGCGGGGCATGTCCCAGAATCGCGGGACCCCAGGTGCCCACGTAGTCGATCAGCTCCCTCCCGTCCACATCCCACACCCGCGAGCCGGCCGCCCGATCGACGAAGAACGGCTCCCCTCCGACGCCACGAAACGCGCGCACCGGCGAATTCACCCCGCCGGGGATGAATTTGCGGGCTTCGGCAAAAAGGGCGGACGAGCGCGGCGTGTTCATGAGCATTCCCAGATGCCGCAACACCGCGCTGCGCGCAACGCGGAACCTTCCCCCGCGCGACGCCGAATAAATCGCCTTTCCGTCCCGCGGAACCGGCATATCTTCCGCGGCGTGAAAGTGCTGTTCCTCGCAATCGGCATCGCGTTGACGACCCTCCCCGCCTTCGGCGCAAGCGGACTCCCGCGCGAACCCGGCGCGGTTTACCTCGAAGATCTCGGCATCAGACCGGTGAAGCTCACCGTCATGCTCGAGCCATCCGTCCACAGCCTCCTCGCGAACGGACGCTTCCTCGGCACCCTTCGAAAAGGCAGCGTCGCCGAACTGGTCGCCGTCGCCGACAACGCCATCCGCGTCCGCGGCACCGCGCGCCAGGGCGGAGTCGTCGGCTGGGTGGATGCCGCGGCGCTCACTCCCCTGAAGCCGGATTTCGTGGAAAGCCTCAGACAGAACGCGAGGCGCAAGGCACGTGTGGACGAATTGATCGCCCGCGGCGAAGTCGCGCTCAACATGACGCATGAGGAAGTCATCAGCGCCCTCGGCAAACCGCAGAAGAAAAGCTCCAAGCTCGACGCCAAGGGCAGGCAGGACACGTGGGAATTCATCCGCTACGCCCGCATCCCGCAGGAGACGACCGGCTACGACGCCCTCGGCCGGCTGGTCACGACCACGGTGTATGTCAAAGTGCCCGCGGGAAAGCTGACCGTTTCCTTCGAGAGCAACCTCGTCACTTCGCTCGAACAGACCGAGGGCACGACGGACATTCCCGGCCCCATCCGGCTCGTTCCCGCCCCGGTGCTCGTCGTCTATTAGCACCGTCAGATTGTCCGTTGACGACCCACGCCCGATTCACTATCCATCTGCCTCCTTCAGGCGGCGGGGTAGCCAAGTGGTAAGGCAGGGGTCTGCAAAACCCCTATTCGCGGGTTCGATTCCCGCCCCCGCCTCCACCCCTGCATTCATGCGGGTTTGCGGGCGATTTGGGAATCCGCCGTTTCGTGATCGCATCCGCCGGTTTTCACCAATGCAGTCCCCGCGAACGCTTGACCCGATCGACACGCCGCGGCGAACGTCACGGACTGCGATATTCAAGAAGCAGGCCCCATGAATCTGAAACTCCTCCTCTGTGCGTCATTCGCGTTTCTCGCAGGCGTGGTTTTCGCGTCCGATATTCAGGTCGAAAAGGTCGGCTCGCTCCTTCGCTTTGCGACCGGCGGAAAGGCCATCTGCGATTACCAGATGGAGGCGGGCGATGTGCCCGAGGGCGTCCCGGCGGTTTTCAAACATGGCGCGCACCTGCATCCGGTCTATTCGCCTTCCGGGAAGATCGTCACTGGCAATCACCCGGAGGATCATCGGTGGCATCGCGGAATCTGGATGGCGTGGACGAAGACCGAGTCCGGCGATTCGCATCCCGATTTCTGGAATCAGGGCAAGGGGGACGGCAAGGGCAAGAGCAGTGATCAAGTTCTCGCCGAGGTGCGCTTCGACAGGCTCGTCAAGTCGTGGGGCGGCGCTGGAAGCGGAGGATTCATCAGCCGTCATCGGTTCCTCGATCACAGCCACGCGCCCGACCGGGAGGTGCTGAACGAAACGTGGGAAGTCAGCGTGAGCCAGCGGCAGCTCAGGGACCGCCTCGCAAACATCATCGACCTCATCTCCACGCAAACGTGCGCCGGGGACAAACCGCTCAAGCTGCCGAAGTACTATTACGGCGGCCTCGGCGTGCGCGGCAACCTGCAGTGGAATCCCGTGGATGCAGTGACGATGCTCACCAGCGAGGGTCACGACCGTGCAAAGGGCGGTTCCACAAAGGCGAAATGGGTCCACATCGGCGGAATGGTCGATGGCGCGCCCACGGGCATGGCGGTCCTGATCCATCCCTCGAATTTCCGTTTCCCCCAGCCGCTGCGCCTGAATCCGAAAAACCCGCAACTCTGCATCGCGCCCTCCCAGGACGGCGACTGGGCCATCGAACCCGGCAAGCCGTATGTCTCAAGGTATCGGTTCCTCGTCTTTGACGGACTGCCCGACCCGGTCTGGATCGATGCCCAATGGAACGCCTACGCGAATTCCAAGTAGTTCTCCACCGTGCTTCACATCCGATTCTCCCTCGCCATCCTGATCTGCCGCGCAGCCGGGCCGCCCGGCGCCGAGGGCATCTTCGACCAATCGAATCTCGCCGCGTGGTGCATCGTGCCATTCGACGTAAAGAAGTGCGGGCCGGAGGAGCGGGCGGCGATGCTGGAGAAGATGGGCGTGAAGAAATTCGCCCATGACTGTCGCGTCGAGCCCGTCAGGTAGC
>JBEBGK010000048.1:0-10736 GCA_040081515.1 Chthoniobacteraceae bacterium | reverse complement strand
CTTGGTGACGCAGCCCGGCGCACAACCAAATGAGATTGTTCCTCTGCGCATTGACGCTCTGTCTCGCCGGCTGCGTCACCAAGCCCCGCAAGGAGCGGCCGGATGAGAACGAGGAACAACGCATCCACCGGGACGTCTTCTACACCGACTGGTTGCGCCCGTCGGTCAGCCAGGAGGACGTGGACTTCTTTTACGATCCATTCTGGAAAACGCGCTGACGGCCTCCGGGAACCGGCGCGTGAAGGTCCGCTCCCCCAAAGCAAGCACTGGACAAACCCGGCAATCGGCCTTGCTGTACCCGCGGGTGAGCCCAGCCCATGACGCCTTTTCAATCCAATCCCGCGGTGCGCCAGCGCCTGGTGGAATTCCTCGGGGGTGACTCCCTCGAGCATGCGACCGCGGCCTACCTGACGCACTCCGACGGATGCGGCTTCAGCCGGAGGGAACTGAGGCCGCCCTCGGAACTGGATTGGTTCCTCGAGCGGGACCTCGACGTCTGCCGCTCGCTCGCCGATTCGCATTCGCTCCTTCTTCACCTCGACGTCGAGTACGTGAACTTCGACTCACCCGCCGAGGCGTTCATCGATCCCTGGATCGCATTCGACCTCCAGGAGCCGGTGGTGAAAGTGATCGAGAAACTCCTGCTCGGCTGGGGCATCCGCCCGCTGCACATCATCACCGGCCAGGGTCATCACTTCGTGTGGCGCATTGTCCGAGACTCCGCGCTCGCAGCACGCATCATCGCCATGGCCCCGGCGCCGGAACTGCTCGACGCCTGCGACGGCCGGGTGCCGCCGGGACTCCGCAGCCAGATCGACCGTGAGTCGCAGGCCGCCTTCGCCGCACTGTCGCTCGTCTTTCAGTTCGTCGCGCACCGTATCAAGGAGGCCGCCGCGCCCGTGTGCCCCGTGCCGGTGGAGATCACCGCCGTGCATGTCGGCCCCGGATTTCGCGGCAGGCGCGAGATCATCTCCATCGACATCTCCGAGTATGGCGATCCGCTTCACACACGGATGATCCGGCTGCCCTTCACGAATTACCTCAAGCCATGGGCGACCGGTCTCGCCCGCTCGCTCGGCGTGGAAGATGAGATACCCACCTTCCGCACGATTCCGCTGCACGAAATGGACATCCGGCAGGCAATCAAGGTGCGCCAGGTGGATGCCGACGTGCTGGAACTCGCTGGCCGTGCCTGCGTCCGCATCCCCGAGCAATCCGAGGGCACTACCCGGCTTCTCGAGGATTACCTCGGCTCACGGGTTCACGAGTTTCACAAGTTCTTCTACTCGGCCCGGCACGACCCCAGGGAACGCTGGGCCGAGACCTACGCGCGCACACCGCTTTCCGCCCTCCCGCCCTGCGCGCGCAACGTCCTCGAGTGGCCGAATGATCGGCTCCTCAAGCCCGCGGGAATCCAGCTCGTCACCCGCTGCCTGCTCGCCTCCGGCTGGCATCCACGCCATATTGCCGGCCTCCTCCGCTCAAAGTACGAGGACCCCGCGTTCGGGTGGACGTCGGACTGGAGCGACTACGAGCCGGGCACCCGCGCCGACTTCTACACGAGCCTTTTCGCGGGGCTACACGCGGCGTGCCTCGACAGCCTGATCGATTTCAACTGCACCTCCACGCAGGAAAAGGGATTTTGTTTCCCGCCGCCCGGGGGAGGCTGCTCCCTCGATCCGTCACGCTCCGCCCTGCTCCAACAACAAACACGATGACCGACTGGCCCATTGGACTGTCCACTGGCTGCTTCTACCAGCGCAGCATCTTCGACGTGCTCGACGAGATCCGCGCCAGCGGCTTCGAGGAGATCGAGGTCTGCTCCTTCCCGAAACATCTCGACTACCATTGCGAACCGGACGTGCGCCGCGCAGGCGAGCGAATGCGGGCCCTCGGCCTGCGTCCCGTCTCCTTCCACGCCCCATTCGCCGATCGCATCGACATCACATCGCCCGACGCCGCGGAGCGCGACCGTGCCGTGGGTGAATTGACGAAAGCCTGCGAGTCCGCCGCCTGCATGGGCGTCGGACACATCGTGCTCCACCCCGGCCCGGAACGCGAGGGCCGGCCTCCGGAGGCGGAATTCCTCCAGCGCATGCACAACGCCGCGGAGTCGCTCAACAGGATCGCGGCGCGCTGCCACGAAGTCGGCGTCCGACTTCTCCTTGAAAACATGCTCCCCCACCTCCTGTTCGGGCACATCAGCGACATGCTCTATCTCCTCGGCGAGATCCGCACCTGCGAGGTGGGCACCTGCCTCGACACCGGCCACGCCTTCCTCGCCGGCGAACTCGGCACCGTGATCCACAAGCTCTCCGGCCATCTCCAATTGGTCCACATCAACGACAACCACGGCGACCGGGATGCCCACCTGCCTCCCGGCCACGGGAGCATCGACTGGCCGCGCGTCGTGGCCGACCTGGATCGCTCGCATTTCAGCGGCGGCCTCGTCCTTGAGCTTTCGGGCGGCCCCGATGAGACCGTTGCCGAGGTGCTCACCCGCGCAAATGCTGCGCGTGATTTCCTAAGGTGCATCTGCCATCACGGCTCAACCTGATCGTCCCCCGCCCCGCTTCAACCACCGCCGCCATCATGCCGCTGCATCTCCCTCCGCTCTCACGCCGCTCCTTTCTCCGTCGCTCACTCGCCGCGGGCGCCGGGCTCCTCGCGATCCCCGCGTTCCGCGCGCGCGCCGGAGCGGATCCCGATCGCTGGGCTCTGCTCTCCGATACTCACATCGCGGGCGACCCGGCGACCATCATGCGCGGAGTCAACATGGCGGATCATCTCCGCTCCACGCTCGCCGAACTTCGCGGGCGTTCCGTGAAGTACGCGGGCGTCTTCGTGAACGGCGACTGCGCCGTCACCAAGGGCCTCGCGGAGGACTATGCGACCTTCATAAACCTCGTGGCTCCCGCGCGCGAAGCGGGCCTTCCCATCCACCTCACCCTCGGCAATCACGACGACCGCGACGTCTTCTGGTCCGCGCTCACGGAAACGAAATCCCCAGCCCCGCCAGTCGCGGGCAAACACATCTCCATCGTCGAAAGCGCCCGCGCAAACTGGTTCCTGCTCGACTCCCTCGACGTGGTGAACCAGACCCCCGGCACGCTCGGTGCCGGGCAGCGTGAGTGGCTCGCCAAAGCCCTCGACGAACGTCCGGCCAAACCCGCGCTCGTCATGGTTCATCACAACCCCGTGCCGTCCTCGCCGGGCAAGAATACTGGTCTCACCGACACCGGGGAACTCCTCGCGATCCTAGCCCCCCGCAAACACGTCAAGGCGCTCGTCTTCGGCCATTCGCACACATGGCGGATCACTGCGCAGGACGGACTGCATCTCATCAACCTTCCCGCCGTCGCCTATCCGTTCGGCCCCAAGGAAGCAACCGGCTGGGTGGACCTCACCCTCCGCCACCAAGGTGCGTCGCTCGAGTTGCGCGCCCACGACACTGCGCTTCCCGCCCACGGCCGCGTGACAGAACTCCAGTGGCGCGGGTAAACCCCGGCCGCGCGCGTCTTATTTCCCGCCGGCAGGAGGAAGCCTGCACGACTGCCATGCGAGAAAACGCCAGCGTCCCTTTTCCAGACGCCAGACGGCGAGATAGCTGAGAATGCTGTCCATTTTTCCGCCCGCGGTCTCCGCCTGGATGCGCGCGCGACCCGCCATGAGCGCGATGTCTGCCGTCGGAAAGGTGAACGCGCGCTCGACGTGATCGTAACCGACATACTTCGTCTTCCCGGAAATCAGGATGTCCATGAACGACGCCTTGTCATCCACGACGCCGTTCGAGTGCACGTAACGGAGGTCATCCGAGAAGACAGCGCTGAGCATTTCCCGATCCGGAGATTTCATCGCGGCGATGCGGCCATCATCGGCGGCCCGGAGGGCAACCTCCGGCCGCTCCTCGGCGAAGGCAAAGAAAGGAACGAGAAGGAGTGCGGCGAGGAGGTGTTTCATGGGTGTGGATGTGGTGCGAAATTCATGGTGCGCGGGGCTGGCCGGGGAGAGGAGGGCGACGTTCATGGCCACTGGCCGTTCACGAAGGGCTTCGAGAGGAGTCTCGCAGGATCGATGATGGCGTGCCTCACCTTCTGCCGTCTCCACGTGTAGGTGATGTGCACGAGGCCGTCGCTGGTCTGGATGATCGCGGGGTAGCTGTACTCGCCGGGCTCGCTTTCGAGCACGAGCGCCGCCTGCCAGTCTTTCGCATCCGCGGAAACGGCGACATTCAGCGGCGTGCGCTTGCCGCCCCACTTTCCGGGTGTGCCGCCGATGTGGTTGTAAACGATGAGATGGCGTCCGTCCTTGAGCGTCAAGGCATCGGTTCCCGAGTTGTTGTTGGGCAATGTGCCGAGCGTCATCTCGCCCCACGTCTTGCCGCCGTCATCGGAGCGCACTTCGAACACGCGGTCCTGACGCGAACGGCCGAGCGCGAGCAGCTTGTCGCGGCCGACGAAAAGGATGCTCGGCTGGATGGCCTGAATCTTCACGCCGTCGTTCACCGGGCCGATCTTCCGCCACGTCCTGCCGAGGTCGCTGCTGCTCTCGAAATGCACCGCCCATTTGCTTGGCTTCTCATGCGTCTCGTTGCTCGTCGGGCAGAGGATGTCGCCATTCGCGAGTTGCACGGGCTTGTTCTTGATGGGCCCGAGAAATCCATCGGGCAGCTTCCGCGCCGCGCTCCACGTTCTCCCACCGTCGGCGGAAGTCTTGAACTCACCCCACCATTGTTCGGGGTTCGGGCCGACTTTGTAGAAGAGCATCAGCGGCGCATCCTTCGGCTGGAAAAGCACCGGGTTCCACGTCGGATGGCGCGCCCCGACGGCCTGCACCCCGTTGGCCACCTCGACTGGCGCAGTCCACTTGCCATCTTCCAAACGCGACACCCAGATGCAGACATCGGGGTTCTTCTCCGCCGTGCCGCCAAACCACGCTGTGACCAATCCCCCGGCCGAGGTTTCGACGATGGTGGACGCGTGGCACGAAGGGAACGGCGCGGTCTCGTAAATGAACTCGGACTTGATCAGCCCCGGCTTCGCAGGCGCTCCATCGAGCCACTTCCACAATGAAAGCGCGTGCTGGCCGTCGAGCTTGCGCCACACCACGGCATCCGCGCGGCGCTCCTTGCCGTTGTCCGAGACCTTCAGCGTCAGGCGGTAGTTCATACCCGCGACGACCTGCCGCTCGACTTTCTCGATGCTCTCGAACTTGAGCTTCGGATCGTGCGCAGTGACCGCGAACTTCGCGGCAGCGAGCGCCTGTTCGTCGCGGTTCTCGATTTCAGTGAAACCGCCGGGGCGCTGTGCGATGCCGCGTGGGAGGCCGACGGCGAGTAGTAGTGAAGTAAGCAGGACAGTGGCGAGCGATGGGGAGTTCATAGGGTTGCGAGGGTTGGATTGAGTTCGTCGAGAATCTGCCGGACGCGCGTGCGCTCCGGCTCATGGAAGCGCTGAAACGGCTCGGCCATGAAATCATCGCAGATGCCTGATATCGCGAGCGCCGCTTTGATGCCTTTGATGATCGCCGAGCTGTGTTTGCCAATGCGGTAGAGGCCTTCGCTCACGCGCATCACGAGCGCGTGAAGCTGGCGGACTCGCGCGAGGTCGCCCGCGCGTGCGGCCTCGTGGAGCTTCACGTAGAGCTGCGGGAAAAGATTCGCTCCGCCATTCACGCCACCATGCGCACCGGCGAAGACGGCGTCGGCGAGCATCTCCTCGGGACCGACGAGCACCGGCCAGTCGGGTCGATGCGGCAGCAAGGCAAGCACGCGGTGCAGGTAGATCATGCTGCACGAGCTGTCCTTCAATCCGATGATCCGCGGCTCGTCCATCGCGCGACGGACCGTGTCGATCTCCATCGTCACCTTTGTCAGCGCCGGCATGTTGTAGAGAAAAAGCGGCAGCGGCAGCGCGGGCACGAGGTGCTCGATGTATTCCTGCAACTCCGGTTGCGCCTCCGGGAGGTAGTATGGCGGCGCGACCACGAGCGCATCCGCGCCCGCGTCGGCGGACCAGCGCGCGACGTTGAGCGATTCCTGAAACGCCGTGTCGGTGATGCCGACGAGCACCGGCACGCGGCCTTTCACCACGCGGCACGTGCGCTCGATGAGTTCCTTGCGCAGCCGGTAGCTGAGGCTCGGCCCTTCGCCCGTGGTGCCGAGGATGAAGAGTCCATGCACGCCACCGCCGAGGATGTGTTCGATGAGACGCTCGAGTCCAGCGACGTCGAGCGCATCGCGATCGCGCAACGGCGTGACCATCGGCGGAATGATGCCGTGATATTTTGGGAGGTTCATTTGGATGAATTGGCTTCGCGCGGCCGGATGAGCAGCACGATGAAAACAGAGAGCAACGCCACGCCGGCGAACGCGCCGAAGATGTAGTCGATGGGCACGTCGCGATCACGCAGAGCACCGTAGCCTTTGTCACCGAGGCCGCCGCAGGTCATGCTCACCATGTTCATGATGCCGTAACCGGTCGCGCGGACTTCGGGCCGGGTGATCTGCGAGAGGATCGGCATGTTGTTGCAGTCGAAGAATCCCCACCCGAGCCCGAACACCGAAAGCGCGACGACGGCCATGACAAGCGAACCCGCGTGCCCGACGCCGAAGAGCGCAGGGAGGAAAAGCACCATGCCCAGCGCACTCGCGAAAATGCGCCCGCGTGGCGTCCTTCGCATGAGACGGTCGGCGAGCACGCCGCCGCTGAGCGCGCCGATCAATGACGCGATCTGCACCGTGAAGACCGCGGTCATCCCCGCCGGGCCCTGATCGAGCCCGAATTGATCGCGCAGAATTTTCGGACCCCAGTCGCGAATGACCCACCCGGCGATCGCCGGCAGCGTGAAGTAAGCGCCGAGCAGCAGGAAATTCCGATTCGAGAGCAACTCGCGGAGGGAGGCGGCGGGTGACGAGACAGGCTGGGCGTCCGGCGCGCGGGGTGGATTGCGCAGAGCGGCGAACAACGGCAGCGCATAGATGATGCCCACCATTCCGCACGTGCTGAACATCCACTGCCAGCCGTAGCCGGGCTCATCCGCGACGAAACCGGCGAGTCCCCCGAGCATCTGCCCGGCATAGATGCCCGTCTGATGCACCCCGACAGCGAGCGAGCGCGTCCCCTGCGTGTGGAAATCGGCGATCAGCGCCAGTGCCGCCGGGATGTAAAATGCCTCGCTGATTCCCATGGCAGCACGCGCCCAGATGAGTTGATCCATCGTGGTCACATGCGCTGTGAGCCACGTCACCAGCGACCAAGCGAGCAGGCTGAACCCAATCACGCGCCGGCGACTGAACCGGTCCGCGATGAATCCGCCGATCGGACTGAGAAAGGCGTACGTCCACTTGAACGCTGCCAAGACATCCCCCCATGCCTCCTGGTTTGCGATGCTCGGGATGTCTTCGACCATCGACTTCTGCATCGTCGCGAGCATCTGCCGGTCGAGGTAGTTCAGCAGCGCGACTGGGAACAGCAGCGCGACGACGCACCAGGCGTAACGCACGGAATTGGTCGGAGTACCGGTATTCATGGGGAAATGAGCGCTTGTCGCTTCAGCTCCAACCCTGCTCGCGACTGCGCCCACCGCAGACATTCACGCGAATGCCGAGTGCACGCGCGAATGCGGCCTTGGCGAACATGCATTCATCCGCCGCCTTCGCGTCATTCGCGTAGGCGACCTGGATGTGATTCGCCTGATGCTTCGCCATGAGTTGGTCGCGTGAAACGCCGTAGGTCACCGCGTGCATGATGGGCCACTGCGGTGTGGTCGCCTGCCAGCGGCGCTCGGTCTCCTCGCGCGGGAGCGTCACGACTCCGCCCCGGCCGATGTCCATGTGTAGCGCCTCGTCCTGCACGTAGATGCGCGACCAGACGATCTCGCCCGGCTTGCTAATTCCGCGCAGCGTCGAGCCGCCATTGGGAAAATACATCGCCGGCTGGCGAAAGCCCTCCGCACCTTTCCACCCACCGATGAAATGCGCAGGCGGCGCGGCGCCGCTGATGAGGAAGACCCAGACGTATTCCTCGTAAGGCGGACAATCCTGTCCGCCTTTGCGCTTTGGATCTGCGGACAGGATTGTCCGCGTTACGGGCGCACCCCACCGCACGTCGTGCAGCGTATTCTCGACCGGCTGTCCGAGCGCGGCGTGGACGCGCTGCGTGAGCAGACCGTCGAGCCCCGCGCACTCGTCCACTTCATTGAAATGCGTGACGGGCTTGCCCGCGTAGAGCACGCGCTTGCCATCGCGTGAACGCACAGGCGGACGATCCGAGTTATTCAGCGTGCCCTCGACGAGGTCGCTCGCGGGCAGCAGGTCCTTCAAGCCCTGCTGATACTGGATGCCGATGGCGTCGCAGCCGAAGTCATCCGCGATGCGCACGGCAGCGACATACATTTTGCACTGGAGCCGAATCTGCGCGTCGGTGAGATCGGTCGAGTGAGTCGAACCCGTGTGGAATTTCATCCCCTTCTCCTCCAGCCACGCGCGCACAGCATCGGCCTCGGAATCCGGCACACGCATCGTCTCGGCGAATAGCGCGGACTGGCTGAGGCGTTCTTTGAAAACCCCGCACGCGTGCAGCGCGTGGTCGGGGATGATCGCATTGAACATGCCCATGCAGCCCTCGTCGAACACGCCCATGATCGCCTTCTCGCTGCGGAGTTCCGTCGCGAGTTTCTCACCGAGCTTCGCCGCACGCGCGGGCACTTTCACCTTCTCCAGCGGCCGCGCGTGCGAGGTGTCGTGCGTGATGCGCCCGGACTTCAGCCATTGCCGGAGCTTCGTGAGGAAGAATGTGTCGGTGAAATCCTCGCTCCATAGCGTCGAGTAGCGCACGCCGGCCTTCGTGAGCGAGCCGTTCAGATTCAACATGCCGACCAACCCCGGCCACTGGCCGCTCCAGTTGGCCACGGTAAGGATCGGCCCGCGATGTGTCGTGAGCCCGGCGAGGACGTGATGCGAATATTGCCACACCGCCTCGGCGACGATGAGCGGCGCATCGGGGTCCACGTTGCGGAATACTTTGAGTCCCATCTTCTGCGAATCGATGAAACCATGCTTCGCCTTCGCATCGAACGGATGTGCACGCACGACCTCGAAACCCTCGGTCTTCAGCGCAGCACCGAGCGCCATTTCCATCGCAGCCTGGGCGGGCCAGCAGACTTGGTTCGCGCTGAGACGGAGGTCGCCGCTGGCGACGAGCTGGATTTGGTTCTTCTTGAGGCGTTTTGAGGGCATGGGTTCAGGAGTTGGTTTTCAACGAGAAGAAATCCCCGAGCCGCCGATATTCGCGATAGAGCGCATCGTAGGCGGCTCGGTAGGAACGGTTCGGTTTGAAAACGGCTGCGCCTTTCCGGACGGCCATCGCGCGGATGGCGTCACCCGGCGACTTAAACGCGCCGGCAGCAAGCGCTCCGAGAATCGCAGCACCGAGCGCAGGGCCCTGCTTGCTCGGATGGACGGTGATGGGCTCTCCGAGCACGTCGGCATAGACCTGCACGACTAGCGGGTTGTGATGCGGCAGCCCACCAGTCCCGACAAACTTTTTCACTGGCACGCCGCCTTCGCGGAGCAGTTCGACGATCCAGAGCACGCCGAAGGCCGACGCTTCGAGCAGCGCGCGGTAGAGGTGGGCAGGACGATGGTGCAACGCGAGGCCAGTGAATGCGCCGTGCAGTGAACCGTCCATGAGCGGCGTGCGGCAGCCGTTGAACCAATCCACGCACATCACGCCCTCCGCACCCGGCGGCAATGCGGCGGCCTCACGGCCCAGCGCGGCAAGATCACGCTGGCCGGTGAGTCTGCGCAGCCAGTCAAACGCATCGCCGACTGCGGCCTGGCCGGTTTCGTAGCCGAAGAATCCGGGCAGGATTCCATCTTTCACCACGCCCGCGACACCGGGGACGCTGCGCTCTACTTCGCTGTTGAGCATGTGGCACGAACTGGTGCCCATCACCATCACGAGCGTGCCGGGTTCCGCCGCGCCCGCGCCGGGGACGCCGGCGTGCGCATCGATGATCGCTGCACTGACGGGCGTGCCTTCGCGCAGGCCGAACTTTTTTGCCATCGCCGCCGTGAGTCCGCCCGCGGCGACGCCAGGTGCAAGCAGGCGACCGGGCATCTTGTCTTTCACCACGCGCGCAAACTTCGGATTCACCGCGCGCAGGAAATCCTCCGACGGGTAGCCATCCGTCGCGCTCCACATGCCTTTGTATCCAGCCTGACACGTCGATCGCGGCAGCGATTCCGCCGCGCCGCCGACAAGCTGCCAGACAAACCAATCGCCCGCTTCGAGCCAGACCTCCGCCGCGTCGTAGGCGCGGGGGGCGAGTTCGAGCGTCTCCAGCATCTTCGGGAAAAACCACTCCAGCCCGATGATGCCACCGTAGCGCTGCAGGAAACTTTCGCCACGCTCGCGGGCGACGGCATTGATGCGATCGGTCTGCGCCTGTGCGCCGTGATGCTTCCAGAGCTTCGGCCACGCGAGCGGCTCGGCGGTGAACTGCTTCAGCAGACACAGCGGCGTGCCATCGCGCTTCGTCGGCAGCATTGTGCAGCTCGTGAAATCCACGCCGATACCGAGCACCTCGGCACCTTTCGCCAAACGCAGTGCCGCACGCGTCGCCTTCGCCGCAGAGTCGAGCCAGTCGAGCGGATGCTGCAACGCGTAGTGCGGCGGCAGCCCTTTCTTCGAGCCGGGGAACGAGTCGATGATTTGCCCGTGCGGATACCTCGC
>JBEBGK010000689.1:0-2844 GCA_040081515.1 Chthoniobacteraceae bacterium | reverse complement strand
CGGTTCGTCCAGGCTCACGAGACTAATCGCCTCGATGCGTTCGGCGTCCGTAACTCTTGCATCGCTCACTGTGGCGGAGGCGTCAGAAAAAATCCGCTCGAGCTGTTTGTCTTTGTCTGCCCGGCGCAGGCTGCTGCCCGCGCGCTTGAGTCCCGCGCCGAGGGCGCGCAGCACTCCGGGCACCTGCGTGGGCTTCAGGCTGGCGAGTGTCATGAACACCCCGCTCAACTCGTCGGGAATGTTTCGCGCGCCCGTGGTCTCGATGAGCGGTGCGGCGCTCGCGAGCGACTCGGGCGCGATGGTCTCCAGCAGTCCAAGTGTCCACGCGGAGAGATTGGAATCCGACCCGGCGATCGCATGGCGAATCCACGCGGAACGCGCGCCTGAATACGCCTGGGCCATCGTCCGCACCACGCCATCCTGAATCGCGTCACTGACTTGGTCGCCCTCGACAGCGAGAAAGCCGGGAAGCGCGAGCAACGCCGCGAACTGAACTCGCTGCGATTCGGATAACGCGAGTCTTCGCAGCGGATCAAAGAGCGCGAGTGAATCGGAAGGTTTTCTCGCGATGTGCGCCTCGACAAGCGCGCACGCGCGCTCCTTCACATGATCGTCCGGGTCTCCGAGTGCCGTAGAAAGGGCCGCGCAGCTTACCGCGCCGAATCCATCAAGCGCGCCTAGCGCGTGAATCTTCGCGAGCGGATTTGCTGAGTCGTTCAAGAGCTTTTCCAGCAGCGGAATCGCCGCCTTGTCCCGCTTTTCGTAGAGCAATCGCGCGGCGGTGTCGCGGTGCCAGCCGTTCGGGTGGGCGAGTATCTGCACGAGCGCGGCCGTGTCTGCGTCCGCGAGATTCACCTTCGTCCGGCGCTGCCAGCCGCCCTTGTCGGGAACGATCCGGTAGATTCGCCCGCGGTTGTTGCCGTTGTTCAGGTCGAGGTGCTTTTTGATTTCATCGGGGATGCTCCACGGGTGCTCGATCACCTCGCGATACATGTCGATGACGTGCAGGCAGCCATCGGGGGCGTTGGCGAAATTCACCACGCGCACCCAGGTGTCGCGCGATGCGGCGAACTCGAAGCCCTGTTCATCCTCCGGCCGCCTGCCGGTAAGGCTCGCCCCGTCGGGATGCAGGATCTTTCGATGCACGAGCTGGCCGCCCGCGTCGCCGGTGAATGTGTTGTTCACGAAATCCGGGCCGTAGGCGTCGCCGCGATAGACGGTCGTGCCGGTCGCGCCGGTGAAGTACCCGCTCACGCGTCCACCGCCCTCGACCACGCCTTTCACCACGCCCGCGATCCGCCAGCGCGTGCGCACGATGCGCCAAGGCTCGTCCGGGCTGATGCGGAAGACCTCTGCCGCGCCGCCATCCGCCGCGATGCTCTGGCGCGGCGACGGCATCGAGTAGAACGAATTCCGCGCGGCGTAACGCTCGTCGTACACGAAATACTGGAGGTGGTCCGAATTGCTGCACGCGAATTTCCGCCCGTAGTTGTCGAAGCTCATGCCGAACTGCCCACCGCCCGCCTCGAGCCCGAACTCGAGGGTGCGCGGATCGAACCAGAAATCCTTTCCGCCCAGTTCGATCTCCGGGAGGTCGGGGCGCTTGAGGCACTTCACCTTGCCGCGGTTGCCGCCGCCGGCCTGGATGTGAATGCGGTTGTCGAGGCCCCACTGCGGGCAGTTCGCGAGGCCCTGCACGTTCAGCAGCTTCAGCCCGGTGCCGAAGCCGGTAAACACCTTCTCTCGCACGTCCGCGCGGCCCGCGCCCTTCGTGTCCTTGAAAAACCACACGTCCGGCGTGGCGATGACGTAGATGCCGCCATTGGCGCAGAGGATCCCGGTCGGCCATGCCAGGTCGTCGGCGAAGACGCTGCTCGTCTCGTAGTAGCTGTCGCCATCCCGGTCCTCGAGCATCGAGACGCGCCCGAGGTGCGGCGTCGAGTCGCGCATCTCCGAATAGTCGATCATCTCCACCACAAACATGCGGCCTTTCTCATCGAACGAGATCGCAATCGGGTCGCGGACCTGCGGCTCGTGCGCCGCGAGCTGGAGTTTGAAGCCGGGTTTGATCTTCCAAGTGGCGATCGCGTCCCCGGGCGCCACGGCTGGATAACGCGGCAGATCCTTCGCGGGATCCACTTCGACCGTGCCTTTCGTCGGGCCATACGCTTTCGAATAGGTCGTCTTCGACGGAAGCGCGTCCGCGGCGACGAGGCTTCCACCCCAATGACAGAGAGCGAGGATCGCAATGGCGAGCTGTGCGCAGGTTGGTTCGAGGGGCCGGTTCATGGGATGGGAAAGGGAATGACTCCGGGAATATGCCCGATGCAGCGAGGGACTTTGAAGGATTGTTTGAAAACATCGCCCAAGCGCTGAAGATCCGCGCAGTCGCGCCAGGCGGCTTTTTCCGACTTTACCCGTCCTTAACAATTCTCCGCGAACGCCCGCACGGATTCTTAACGGTCGCGGTGTAGAAGTAGATAGTTGCAATCCATGTCCACGACACATTCCAACTCACGAAACGAATCCCACTGCACCGCCATCCAAGGTGGTTCGGTGATTCAAAACCCAAAGCAGAAAACCAAACAAAAACAGAACACCATGAAGACCCAGACAATGCTCATCGCACTGGCGCTCGCCATCCCGGCGGGTTCCATCAGCGCACAGGCGCCGGAAGGCGCGCCACCCGGACCGCCCCGCGACCGCCCTCCGGGCGAAGTCGATCGCCCTCGCGGTGACCGGCCCGAAGGCGGACCGAACCAGCGCGACCGCGCCCCCGGACGGCGCGACGGCGACCGCCCGGAAGGCGGCCCCCGCCCCGAGGGAGGACCCGATCAGCCATTC
>JBEBGK010000688.1:0-2849 GCA_040081515.1 Chthoniobacteraceae bacterium | reverse complement strand
AGGTGACGAGGTGCGTCGCGTCGCCATTGAGCGCGCAGAGGAGGAAGGCGATGTCGTCGGCATCCACTGGGTAGTGGCGGAGGTGGAAGAACTCGATGCGCACGGGCTCCCCGGCCTGGATGACGCGGGCGAGGAAGCGCGTCGTCACCGCCGCGGGCACGCCGGTGGCAATGAGCTTTTCGGCGTATTCGTGGAGGACATCGGGCGTGTGAAGGAGGGTGAACTGGCCAGCTTCCCAGCGATCCACGATCTCGGCGTTCGGGCTGCCGGGCTGGAGCGCATTGTGTGCGGCGATGATGACATTCGTATCCAGCACCGCGCGGACGGACATTCCTCAGAGGTGTTTGTCGATTTCCTCACGCGCCTCGCGCAATTCCCGAAAGGTCTGTTCGCGGGAGATGCCTTCTGCGCGCAACCGCGCGGCCTCAGCCGTGGCCGCGGCCACGATGGACTGCGCCTCGGGGCTGTAGCGCCGTCCACGCCATTCCTCGAGAGCGGCCTGATTGCGAAGAAACTCCAGCACCCGCTGATCGAGATCGGGAATGGCGCGGACGCGATCTTCGATGTCCGGCGGCAGCTCGATCGTAATGCTCATGAGCGGAGACTACGAAGGATGACGTCTCGGTGCAACGGTGGCTTTCGCACGCCGTGGGCTGGCTGCTTTTCTTGCCGACGAAAACAGAGTGGCAGACAGATAGCCGGAAAGGCGAGGGCATCGACCGGTGTCTGTGCGCTGTTGCGATTGCCATTTTCCTGCTTGTGGTGGAATCTGTGCTCCGCACCCGGTGCCGCATGGCGCCGCAAGCCGCATGAAACTGCATCACCTCGCCCTCCTTCTCGTCGCAGCCGCGCCCGCGCTGGCGGTGCAGCGATCGCCGCGGGATCTCTACAACGAAGGCGCGATGAAACTCGGCAAGGGCGAATTGCGCGAGGCGGAGACGGCGCTGCGCGAGGCCGTCGCGAAGGATGCGCCGGACGTCCAGCCGCTGGCGCTCTACAATCTCGGGCACGTGCGCTTCCAGCAGGGCGCGGAGACGCTGAAGGGCGAGGGCAGCCGGCAGGAACTGCTCGCCTCCGCGGATGCCGCCACGACGGTCGCGGAGGAGGCGATCCGCCGCGGCGGGCCGATCGCGGAAGGGGACGATCTCCAGGAAATCATTGGCGCCTACATGGAGGCGCGCGCGGCGCGGAAGCAATTGCGGGTCTCGCGCGATGAGACGCAACGCACGCTCGACCTGCTCGGCTCGGCGCTCAGCCGCTGGCGGCGCTCCGCGGGCGATTTCTACAGCGCGGCGGAACTCGATGCGGCGAACGGCGACGCCACCTTCAACGCCGCGGTGGTCGAGCGCAGGATCGAGGAGTTGCTCAAGTTCAAGAAACAGGTCGAGCAGAAGAGCGAGTCGGTTTCCGATGAGCGCGAGAAGATCAAGGAGCTGATGAAGAAGCTGCGCGGCAAGATTCCGAAGGAGATGATGCGCGAGAGCGACGAGGAGGAGGACGATGAGGACGAGGATGAAAAGGACAAGCGCGAGCCGAAGATCGGCGAGAAGCAGCAGCAGCGCATCGGCGGCGAGCGCGAGGTGTCGCCCGAGATGGCGCGCTGGCTGAAGGAGACGATGAAGCGCCGCACGATGTCGCTCGGTACCGAGCAGGGCCAGGAGGGATTCCGGCCGACCGACGAGCAGCGCAAGCCGGTGCAGCGAAAGGGCAAGGACTGGTGAAGATGCGATTCGTTCGTTCCGTAGCCGCCGACGTGAGGAGGCGGGCTGATCTTTTCCGGGTTCCGGGTTCGTGGTTCCGCATTTCGGTATGCCCGCCTCCTCACGTCGGCGGCTACGTCGCAGTGCTCGCCGCGCTGTTCGGAGTGGTGGGTTCGCTCTTCTCGCAGAATGTGCCGCCGCTCCCGCCGGGCTCCCTGCCGCCGTCGAGCCAGGCGCCGGATTTGCCGGGAGCGCGGGTGCGTCAATTGCAGATCCAGCCGGGAAGCGGGCCGGTGATCATCGGGCCCGGCGGCAGCATCATGACGCCCGGCGCGGAGGATGTGGAACTGGCGGCGAGCGCGGGATTCGAGCCGCCCGTCGGCCGGGTGGGGCGGCCCACGGAATACCGCGTGACCATCACCGGCTCCCAGCGCCCGCTCGAGTTGCCCGATCCCGCCGCGCCGCCCGGGCTGGAGGTTTCGTCCGCCGGACGGAGCGTGGGCACGCAGATTCTGAACGGCCGGTTGGTGACGTCCACCGTGTTCCGCTACAGCGTCGTGGCCGGCCAGCCGGGGCGGTTCGTCATCCCGGGCATCGAGGTGCTCGCCGGCGCGAAGCGCGTGCGCGTCCCCGATGCGGTGTTCACGGCGACCGAACCGCAGCCGGGCGAGGCCGCGTACCAGTCGCTGCGCGTGGAGCTGGAGATGCCGAAGCGTGATTTTTTTGTCGGTGAAACCATCGGCGCGCGCCTGCTCGTGGCGGAGACGCCGGACGAATCGCCGCAGTACATCGCGCACGTCGGCAAGACGACGGGCTCGGCCGTTTTCCGTCCCTCGCTGCGGACGAGGCGGGAGCAGTTCACGCTCGACGGGCAGCAGGTGACCGGCCTCGTGATGCCCGTGCAGATCACGCCCATCCTCGAGGGCGAGGCGGAGATCGGCTGCCAGGTCATCGTGCATGTGCAAAAGCTCGATCCCGCCGGGCGGCGGAGCGGCTTCACGGCGCAGAACACGATGGATGCGAAGCCGGCGCGGATCCGCGTGCTGGCGCTGCCGCGCGCCGGAAAGCTCCCGGGCTTCACGGGCGCGATTGGTGAATTCACCATCGGGCAGCCGAAGCTTTCCGCGGGCGAGGTGGAGGTCGGCGAAC
>JBEBGK010000047.1:0-10766 GCA_040081515.1 Chthoniobacteraceae bacterium | reverse complement strand
CGCGATGGCGCTGCTATTCCGGGAGATGTTTGCCAGCACCGGCGCGCTGACCGCGAGTTCACCGGGAAGCAATTTCACGTCGGTCACGGGTACCTTGCACCAGCGCGCGGGCGGACCGAGGCTGGCCGGTGGCGTCGCGGCAAGCTTCGATCCACAGACGGCGGGACAGAACACGGCCTTCAAGGCTTTTGGCAGCAGTTCCGCGCCGGCTGGCCGGCAGAAGGTCGTGATTGGGGGTTGGTTCTTCTTCAAGGCGATGGGTTCCGCGGGCAACAGCGAAGGGCCGCTCCTATCCCTCAACCAGGACGATTTGCTCCGAATCTATGTCAAGCAGGGAAGGGTATTCGTTTCGCAGAGATACCTTGGCAACGATGTGGAACTCCCTTTCTCCCCGCTGAATCAGTGGGTGTATCTTAGCATCGCGACCAGCCGGGTTTCCGGGAACAACTGGAACTCCAAGGCTTACTTCAAGAAACCGGGTGGCGCGCTGACCGAGTGGGCTAGCTTTTCCAATCATAACGCAACCGTGGGCGACTGGGGGGTCGCGCGATTCGGAGTCATGGCGAACAGTCCCGGTTTCAGCGGGCGGGTCGGGGCCTGTTCGGTTTATTCCTTTGAGAATCCGGACTTCTCCGACGTCATCTATCCTCCGGATGTCCTGGAACCCGGCACTCAGCGGACCTGGTACGTGAACCCCGCGACGGGAAACGACAACAATGACGGAACCTCCATTCAAAAGGCGTGGCAGACGGCCGCGAAAGTCACGGCTGAAAGCGCGAACTGCGGGTTCTTTTCCGCGGATAGCTTTCTTTCGGGGGACAGGGTGGTCATCGACACGGGCAGCGCGGAACTCGACCTGCAGGGACAGACTCTGAAGTTCGCCACCCCCGGGCTCAACGTGAACTCGCCCGATCGATCGGCATGGATTCGGATCAAGGCCCACAAGCGGCTGCTCCCAAGTGGCTGGGTGTCGCTTGGCGGGGGAGTTTATTCGACGACGGACACCGTCAGCCTCGGGTTTAACGCGCCGTGCGTCTGGGAGGATGACAAATGGATGAACCATCCCAACGGCTCGACTTATGCCAGCGTCGCCGCGGCGCTCGCCTCGACTCCGGGAAGCTTCTGGACGAATGGGACCACGTTGTATGTGCATCCGTTTGGCAACACCGATCCCCGGGTGGACGGCAAAGCCTACGATCGGACGAATGTCGTGAGCGGGGTGGAGATGAACGCTCCGAACATGCGGGTGCAAAACATCCGTTGTGGGAAGACTTGCGACCTTTCTCCGGTGAACGGTACTGCGAACGCCGGGTACGCCCTGAGCGCGATTAGTGATTTCGGTGGCATCTCGGAGATCCGGAACTGTTATACGTTCTACGGGGGAAAGCATAATTTTTCGCTCGTGGCGGATGCCACCAACTCGGATGTCTCGGTCATTGATTGCCAGTCCGAGCAGTGCTCGCCCTACGGGTCGCCGAATCCATGGGTCGCGTTCATGGCCAGGCCGGATTCATCGGGCAACATCCACCGTTACATCCGGTGCACCACCGTTGCGGCGGCGGGGGAGATCGGTTCGACGGCGGGGATCGGAATCGGAGGGGCGGTGTATTTCATGCACAACAATGGGGTGGGGACGCAGTGGGCTGACGTCCAATTCATTGACTGCAATTTCAGCAAGGGGGTCATCACCTTCGGAAGCAGCGCGGTGGCGACCGTCGCCGGAGGTACGGTTGGCGACATCCAGAACTATTCCCCGACGCTCAATCTGAATCGTGTGCATCTTGACTACAAGGGCGTTGACATCCGGACCACAAACCCGTGCGTCTTCACGATGCGAAACTCCATCGTGACGCCGGTCTCACCCATCGTCACTGGAAAATGGAATGGATTTCTGTTGCGCTCAACGGTGGTGATGGAAGCCAATACTTTCGATTTGACCGGCATCCCGTCCGCGGAATCCCCTAATTCGCCGCTCCTCAATCGCGCCGGGCCGCTGAACCTCGTTTTTCGGAACAATGCGTTCACCGTGGGAGCCGGGCGTGACCTGACGCTCCTCGGGAACGCGGGCTCGTCGGACACCCTGAACCTGTCCTCGAACGGCTATGAACTCGGTGGCAGCGCCAAGGTGGCGTATCGCTACAATGATGGAGTCACCACCGCGGACCGCACCCTCGGGGCGTGGCAGGGGCTTGGGTTCGATGCGGGGAGTTTCAATCGATCGGCGAATGGATTGGCCGCTGCCGCGTCGCAGCCCGGTGGCCCGTTGATCGGTGTTGGGCTGAACCTGGGGGCGATGGAGGATTTCACCGGCAGAACTTATCAAAATCGCGATGAGATTGGCGCCGTCCAGCGGCTGCCCAACAGCTTCTTGCGATGGCGGCAGCAGAAGTTTCCCGTGACCGACGGACCCGGTGGCGGCCTCACGGGTCCCGGAGACAGTTATTCCGGTGATGGGGTCACCAACTTGATGAGGTATGCGCTGGCGCTGGAGCCGGATTGGGACAGTGCCGGCCGGATGCCGGCAGCGGGCTTCCTGCCGCCGGCGGGCGGTTCCGGGCCATATTTGACGCTCACTTATACAAGACTCCGATACTCGACGGATATAGGATACCGGGTGGAGGAATCCCCGGACCTCGTTGTCTGGAACGCGGTGCCGGCATCCGGTGAGGATGTGCTCGCGAGCGACATCGACATGGCGACCGTGCGCGCGAGAATCCCGATGGATGGCTCGACGAGAAAGTTCCTGCGGCTGCGAGTCAAACAGCGCCCGGCGGTGGTCATTACGGCGCCTGCCGACGGAGCGACCGTCGGTCATGGCACGGCCGTGGCTTTCAGCGGGACTGCGAATGACGCGGTCGAGGGGAATCTCAGCCCCGGGCTGGGCTGGAGTTCGAACATCGACGGGCTCCTTGGGAATGGCGGCTCGATTTTCACCGGAAGCCTTTCGATGGGGACGCACACGATCACCGCGTCCGTGGCTGACAGCGGGGGCTTGCAGGCCTCTGCTGCCGTCAACATCACCGTGGCCGACCTCACGCCGCCGGTGCTCACGGTTCCGGCAGCCATCGTCGCGGAGGCGACGGGTGCCAACGGCGCGATCGTGACCTTCCCGGCCTCGGCACTCGACAATGTCAGCGGCGTGGTCCCGGCGGTCGCCGTGCCGGCTTCCGGATCGCTGTTCCCCATCGGCGTGACGACAGTGACCGCCACGGCGGTGGATGGAGCCGGCAACGTGGGCAGCGCGTCCTTCACGGTCACCGTCCGCGATACCGTTGCGCCGGTGGTGAATGTCCCGGCTAATATGGTGCAGGAGGCGGTCTCTTCCGCCGGGGCGACGGTCAGTTATTCTGTCGGGGCGACGGATGGTGGCAGCGGGGTGGCAGCCGTGACTTCCTCGCCGACAAGCGGGAGCGTCTTTCCGCTCGGTGTGACGACGGTGAATGTGAGCGCGACGGACGCATCGGGGAACGTCGGGACGGGGAGTTTCACGGTGACGGTCCGCGATACGACGGCGCCGGTGGTGACGGTGCCCGGGAACACGATCGTCGAGGCGACGGGTGTCGCGGGGGCGGTGGTGACGTATGCGGCCTCGGCGGACGATTTGGTGGATGGCGGTGTGACGGTGACCGGCAACCCGGCAAGCGGGAGCGTCTTTCCGCTTGGCGTGACGACGGTGAATGTCAGCGCGACGGACGCGGCTGGGAATGTGGGGAACGCGGCTTTCGCGGTCACGGTGACGGACACGACGCCCCCTGTGATCACGGTCGGGAATCCGGGGCCGCTCACCCACGAGGCGGGGACGGCCTTTGTGGATCCCGGTGCGGTGGCGACGGATGCGGTGGCCGGGATGGTGGGATTGAGTTCCTCCACTTCCGTCAACGGGATGGTGCCCGGGGTGTATGCGTTGACTTACCAGTACACCGACGCTGCGGGAAATGCGGCGGCAGCGGTGAGTGTGACGGTGAACGTCGTGCCGGCCATGATGCCGCCGTTGAGCAGTTCCTTGGTGCTGGATCTGGAGTCCACTCATGGCGTCACGGCCCCGGGCGGGAACGTGACGGCGTGGATGGATCGCTCGGGCCGGCAGAATCACCTCTCGGCGGCTGGCAATCCGCAGTGGGGCGCCGTGCAGACGCCGACGGGACGGCCGGCGATCAGCGTGAACGGCAACGGGGACAAACTCGATCGCACCGGGGCGCTGAACGGGTTGCCGGCCGGGAACGCGGAGCGCACGATGTTTGTCGTGGGCAAATACAACAGTTCCACCGCCTGGGCCGGGGTCGCGTATGGCACAGCGGCGTCCAACCAGGCATTTGGCCTCTATATCAAGCACCCGACCGGCGAACTCGGATTGCATGGATACGGCGGCGGCAACGACTTGATTTCCACCACGCCGGGCATCGGTGCCGGATGGCTCGTGCAATCGGGAGTCGTGCAGGGCGGGAAGGGGACCCTTTTCAAGGACGGCACGCAGATCGCCGAGTTTACGCATAACTACAATACGGTCCTGTCGAGGCTCGTGATTGGTCAGGAGATGGGGAACCTCGGCTACGTGGGAATGGATGTCGCGGCGGTGCTCATCTACAACCGGGCGCTCAGCCCCGTCGAGCGTGCGACGGTGGATGACTATCTGCGCCACCGGTACCTCGCCCCGGGAGTTCCAAATGCGCCGCCGACGGTCGCCATCAGCGCGCCCGCCCCCGGAACCAGCATCCCGGCCGGCGAGACCCTCGCTTTTTCCGCCGCAGCCACTGATGCGCAGGACAACAGCGGCGTGCTGACCCAGTCGATCGTGTGGAACTCGAATCGCGATGGCGTGATCGGCATCGGCGGTTCCCTCTCCGCCAGCCTGCTCTCGACAGGAGTCCACACCATCACCGCCTCGGTCTTCGACACCCACGGCGCTCCCGCATCGGCGAGTGTGACGGTCACCGTCCTGCCCGCGGTGGCGCCGCCGTTGAGCAGTGCGCTCGTCCTGCACCTCGACTCCACGCAAGGCGTTTCCGCTTCGGGTCAGAACGTGAGTTCCTGGAGCGACCAGTCGGGCCGCCTGAACCATGTCGTCGCCGGCGGCAACCCGCGGTGGGGCGCCGTGCAGACCCCGGCGGGGCGGCCGGCAATCACGCTCAACGGCATCAGTGACAAACTGGATAAGATCGGCGGGCTCGCCGGATTGCCGACGGGCAACTCGGATCGCACAATGTTCGTCGTTGGCAAATACAACAGCTCGACCGCTTGGGCCGGGGTCGCCTACGGCACGGGTGCGTCCAACCAGGCCTTCGGGCTCTATATCAAGCACCCGACCGGGGAACTCGGATTGCACGGATACGGCGGTGGCAATGACTTGATTTCCACCACGCCCGGCATCGGCGCCGGGTGGCTTGTGCAATCGGGACTGGTCGCAAGCGGGACGGCGACCCTTTTCAAGGACGGCACGCAGATCGCGCAGTTCGCGCACAACTACAACACGGTCCTCTCGAAGCTGGTGATTGGCGTCGAGATGGCGAACTTCGGATACGTCGGGATGGATGTCGCCGCGGTGCTCGTTTACGACCGGGCGCTGACTCCGGCGGAGCGGGCCAGTGTGGAGGCTTATTTGCGGGACAAGTATTTTTAGCAGCCTGTTGAACGGGCCCGCATTCGACGGCCTGTCGCCACGCGGGGTGCCCTTCCCGGTTGACACATGGTCAGTGAAATCCGATTCGCGGGGAACCGTCCGATTGCGCGGGCTTGGCAGGGCGAACACGCATCCATCAAAGAGTGAAGGCTTGCTCGGTAGTTGTGACCACCTTCAGGCGACCCGATTTGCTGCGGTCGTGCCTGCAGTCGGTGTTGAACCAGGGATGCGATTGCGAGATCGTCGTGGTGGACGACGATCCGGACCGGAGTGCGCGGGAAGTCGTGGAATCGTTTGGCGCGGCCGTGACGTATCGGGCGACGAGCGGCCGGGTCGGGCCAAGCGCCGGCCGGAATCTGGGGGTGGAGACCGCGACATGTCCGAGAATCATTCACCTTGACGACGACAGTTTCCTGCCTGCGCCGGGGATCCTTGAGGCTGCGCTGGTGGACTTGGAGCCCGCGGGAGTGGGTGCCGTCGCGATGCCGTATCAGAATATCCTCGTCGATGACCAGGTGCATGGGCGGGGTCTCAATCCCGACGCGATCGAGCCGATCTTCGCGTTCACCGCATGTGCATATGCCATCCGTCGCGATGCCTTTCTTACTGTCGGCGGCTATCGGGAACTCCTCTTTTACATGGGAGAGGAGAGTGACCTCTGCATCCGCCTGGCGGCTGCGGGTTGGATGACCCGGCGCGGGAACGGGCCTAGCGTGCATCACCTGCAGCCCGCCGGTCATTTCTCCCATGCCTCCGACTTCTATGGACGGCGGAACGAAGTCCTTTTCGAGGTATTGAATGCGCCGCTCGTGGTCCTGCCTTGGGCTTTGATTCGGGTGGCCGTCCACGCACTGCGTTTCGGGCTGCAAGTCGGGCGGCTGCCTGTGATGCTTCAGGGTTTCGCCGCGGGTATCGGAGAAAGCCTGCGCCGGGTGCGGGAACGGCGGGCCGTTCCCCGGACGATTTACTCCGAATTTCGACGCCTTCTCAGGCAGAGCCCGGCGGAACCCCGATTAACGGATGGAGCCTCCGGCATCTCATCACGAGAGGAACCCCGGCGGACCTCGAATCAGTGGACCGGTGACCGTCGCAATCAGCCCCTGTCGAACGGCGATGAAGCTTCGGGAATTCACGCTGCTTTGCGCGCACCGACGCTTAGCATCGTTATTCCTACATTCGATCGTGCAAAGACTGTTTTTGCGACTGTCGAGTCGGCGATTGGCGTCAACCGCGAGGATGCCGAACTCATCGTCATTGACGATGGTTCCACGGACCAAACCGGGGAAGCCTTCGCGGAATGGAAGGCCCGGAAGGCTCTACCGGACCTTCGCATCACCTACCATCGTCAGCCAAACAGGGGGGCATGCGCCGCAAGGAACGCAGGCTTTCGCATGGCGAACGGTGATTGCGTGCTCTTCCTCGATGCTGATGACCGGATGGAGCCGGGGGGAGTGACCCGGCTTTGTGATTTCCTCGCCGCGAATCCGGATGTCGGAGTGGCCTACGGAGTTGTCGATGTGAGGGACACCGTCGCGAACGGGATTACCGGCTCTCATGGAAAAAAAGCCTCCGGCCGGGCGGGCGACGATGTCGCGGACTATCTTTGGCATACGATGGGCGCTGTGTACCGGCGCGGAGTCATTGAGACGGTCGGCGGCTGGAATGAGAGCCTTTCACTCGGCGACGACTGGGATTTCGGCGCGCGGGTCAGGCTTTCCGGCTGTCGGTATGTCCATTGCCCCGTCAAGGTCGGCGAGTATCTCCAGCACACCGGGCCGAAGATCACCACGGCCGCGTTCGAAAAAGCCCGTTGCACGAGTGTGGTCAATGCCTGCCTGAGCATCGAGTCTTACGCGAGAACCCTGAACCGGTTGGACCCGGCGCTAAGAAAGCGGCTGTGGCAGCGGATGTTCGTCCATGCGCTGGAATTTGCGGTGCATGGGGAGCCTGCCAGCCGCGATTGGGCTCTCGGGCATTGCCGGAGGCTCGGGGTGTCGGGGATTCTCAATCGCTGCCTCAATCTCGCCGTGATGATGCCGCTGCCGATGGTTGCATACCGCCTGCTGTACCGTCTCTGCAGGCACTAGGATTCCATGGCATTTCACGCTTTGCTTTGCACCCGGGACGAGGATGACATCATCCGGCAATCCCTGCTCGGGTTCCTGGAATGGGCGGATGCGGTGCACGTGCTCGACACGGGGAGCGTGGACCGCACCTGGGAGGTGGTTCAGGAGATGGCGCTACGGGACAGCCGGATCAAACCCGTGGAGAGGCGGCCTCTGTGGTTCTCCGATCAACTGCGCGGTTACCTGTTTGAACGGGTCCGGTCTGCCTTCCGGGAAGGGGATTGGATATTGCGCACGGACTCCGATGAGTTTTATCACATCGCTCCTCCCACGTTTGCCCGGGAACGCCTTCGGCGCTCCGAGACTTGTGTCTATCATCAGTACTTCGATTTCAAACTGACCAAGGGCGAGGCGGCCCGGCTTGCGGACCGTGGAGCGACCGAGGCTGAACGCACCAAGCCGATCGCCGAGCGTCGGATGCACTATGTCCCCAGCCTTTACGCGGAACCGCGGATGTGCCGGTATCGGGCCCGGATGTCATGGCCGCTGACGCACACGTTTCCGGTGAATGCGGGTTTCGTGGCGCAGGCCCGGCTGCCGATCCGCCATTATCCAAACCGCGATCCTTTCCAGATGCGCAAACGAGTGCGCCTCCGGAAGGCGATGATTGAGGCGGCGGTCAATGAGGGGCGGTTTTCATCGGCGCATCATTGGCGGCATGAGGACTGGACGGCGAATTTGGTCGCCGACGACGATCCATCGCTGCGGCTCTGGTCGCCTGGGCGGATCCTTCCAGACCCCGCTTATCGGAACCACCTCGCGCCGCTTCCGAAGCGGATTGTGCAGCGTTTGCTGCACGCCTTTGCGGTGCGGCATCTGGATCGCCATCGGCAGAGCGCCGCGATGATCTATCAACCTGAGGATCTTCCGGACCACGTGCAGGAGCAGATGCGGGCCGCGTTGGACGAGGACGGGCAGTTGCCGCCCGGGTGATTCCCCTCAAAGAACTGCCGATGCCCATTGCTGATTCCACGAGTGTCCTGCGTGTGGATCTGCTTTGCACGGGGCTCGATCGAATCCGGCGCGGTTACGAAAGCTTTGCGAGGGAATGTTTCGACGCCTACCGGGACGATCCGCAACTGGACTTCCGTCTGTTCAAGGGCTCAGGCGCGCCGGGCCTCCGCGAAATGGCGCTCTTTTGCTTCACCAGGGAGTCCGTGATGGCGCGGTTTCTGGCGCTGGGATTGCGGCGGTCGCCTTACCACGTCGAGCAATGGACCTTCTGCCGTTCGTATTTGCGCCATTGCAGGAATGCCGGATTGCCAGACGTGGTCTTCACCAGTGATGCGAATCTGGCCAATTTCCTTTCGCGCCGCCGGCGGCGCACAGGCGCAGGCTACCGGATCCTTTTCTCGAATGGCGGCCCGGTCTCGCCGCCCTTTCCGGAGTATGACCACGTCCAGCAGGTGGCGGAACCTTACCTGAAAGAAGCGTTGGAGGCCGGTGAACCGGCGGGAAAGCATTCGCTGGTTCCATACGGGATCCGCATTCCGGAGGCGTTGCTCAGGCAGGATTTCCCGGATCGCTCGCAGGCGCGGACCCGGCTGGGCCTGCCGGTCGGCGGGAGAATCGTGCTGTCGGTGGGAAACGTGAGCGCCATTCATAAACGGATGGACCACGTGGTGCGTGAGGTGGCTGCGATGCCCGCAGGCCGGCGACCGTACCTCGTCCTGCTCGGGCATCAGGATGCCAGCACGGAGGAGATCCGCCGGCTTTGCGAGGAGAAGCTCGGGCTGTCCGGATTCCGCATTGCCAGTTGTCCGCATTCCGAGGTCGGGGATTATTACGCGGCGGCGGACGTATTTGTGCTGGCGTCGCTGAAGGAGGGATTTGGGCGCGTCTTCCTGGAGGCGCTGATGTATGGCCTGCCATGCGTCGCCCATGAACACCCCGTCATGCGCTACGTCCTCGGAGGAGCCGGCTGTTTCGTGGATATGACCATGCGCGGAGCGCTGGCGGGACTCCTGACGGACCAATTGTCTGCCCCGGAAGAGCGCGGGAAACGCTGTGAGAGAAACGCCTACGTGGCGGAGCGATTCTCCTGGCCCAGTTTGCGCTCGCTCTATCGGACGATGTTCCTCGCAACCGCCGGGCCTGTTTGCTGACGCACGCGACAAGGTGGAACGCGCACTCCGTGCGCGTTTTCTGGCGGCGGACCATACGCCGGGGACAACGCCCTTCCCAGGGAGTTGTTTACGCTGGTTGTCGTGAATAGCGAGCCCGGAGGTCACGCTCCACCCACCCGCTCCGCTCTGTGTCTATCTGAGTGCACGCCATGTTCCCTGAGTGATTTTCCTTCGGGCGCCTTCTGGACAGCATTCCTTTCCGTCGTATCGTGCCGCCCGATGAAACTCCTCTGGCGCCTCGCCCGAATGGCCGTTGACCCGTCCATCATGAACGCTTGCCCGTTCGATTGGCAGGCTTCATGCGGTTACGCGTCCGTCTGGAACCGCCAAATCAAGCCTTCCTTCTAGGAAACCCTTCCATTCATGCAGCGGCACTTCGCCACCATCCTGTTCGGGGCAGCCTTCGCGCTCGGGCTCATCCTCGAACTCACTGTTCGATTTACGAACAACTACTCGGTGATGCAGGCGTATGCGATCTTCCTGTCGCTCTGCTCCGTCACCGTGATCCTGATCCGGCTGCGGCGTGACGGGGTGAATGCCCTGTTGTCCTGTTACTCCGCGGTCATGGCCGCGCCGATCTGGTTCCTGTACCTGGAAGCCATATTTACCTCGGGCGATGCGTGGCAGCTCCAGGCTGGGTCGGTCATCTTCGCGCTCGCTCTCAGTCCGCTGTTCCTGCTGATATTCCATCTGATGTTCTTTGCCCGGCCTCCGGCCGCGGTGGTACGCTTTCACGACCGCCATTTTCTCAAACAAATCCCGTCCTCATTCCTCCCCACATTCGGGATTGTTCTCACGTGCCTGACGTTCGTTTCGGTGCTCTTCCGGTACGGTTTGGACTGGGATTACGTCAAAATGGTTTATTTAGCGGGTCGCGCGGGGGGGACGGGTTTGATC
>JBEBGK010000687.1:0-2855 GCA_040081515.1 Chthoniobacteraceae bacterium | reverse complement strand
CCCGCGACACTCCACACGTCCCGCTCCGTGTCATACGCCAGCACATCGCGGGGAAAACCGGGATGCTCGCGAACAGGCGCGAAGTTCACCTTGGTGCCGTCATCGCCGCTCACGATGAGCAATCGCGAACCCGAAACAATCGCCGGTGATGGTGCGGCGACGGCAGCACGCGGCATGTCTGCGATGCGCGTCCAGCCTTTCCCCGGTGTAAAGCGATACGCGTCGCGCAGGTATTCACGCACAGGCTTTCCGTCCGGCCCCGGTTTCAATCTCGCGCCGCCAAACAGGGAGAATGAACCACCGAGGGATCCCGCCACGGAAAGCATCCGCTCCGGGCCCGGCCACGGTTCGAGTTCCTCCCACACGGCATCCTTCACCCGCATCCTCAACGCCCAAAAATTCCTCATCGCCTGCGTCGCATCCGGCGCATCGATCCCGCCGGCCACAAAGATTGTGCCATCCGCAACCGCTCCGCACGCGTTCGCACACGGTCTCGGCAAGGGCGGCAGCTTGCCCGTCGCGATCTGTCCGTCGCGCCATTCCATGAGGAAAACATCCGCATAATGCCGCTGCGCATCGCTCCCGCCGATGCACGCGACGCCACGCTCCGTCGTCGCCGACACACCGTATCCGAGCGGGCGCGGAAGCCGGAAGCCGGTCTTCCACCTGCCGTCCGGTTCCTCCACGATGAACACCGAATCATACCACTGCTTGCGCAGAGGCTCGGCCCACTTGTCGCCCGTGATGTTCGCGCCGCCTGCGACGATGAGCGCGCCGTTCGAGACGCCGGCGAATGATCCGGCAAAGCCCTCCGCATCCGGGATTGCGGGGAGTTGCCCCCACTGCGATGCGGGCTGCCTCGGCTCGCAACCGGCAAGCAATGCGCTCATGAGCAGCAGGAGAGCGTTTTCAGTCAGTCTGTAGCCGCTTTCGAGAGAGCGCGGGCGGATGGGAGGCTGCATTTGAGGAAAGGAACTCGTCCGAGAGGTGACATGCGGTTACCGCCCTATCCGTCCGAGAGCAGCCGCATGCAATACCACAGGCAGCGCGGCAGATGGAACGGGCCCTTCCAGAGGCTGCCCTTTGCGCGCGACGACACGCCGCCATCGCGATGCAGCCAGCCGAACCACTCGCCGTGTTCGGCGTCCGCAAAATGCGCGAAGCTCCAATCGTGCACGGCCCGGTGCATCTCGGCGTAGCGCGCTTCGCCCGTAAGCTTCCACGCAAGCAGCGTCGCGATGATGGCCTCGTTGTGCGGCCACCAGAATTTCATGTCGTGCCAATACTCCTGCACCGGCAAGCCGCGCAGGTCCGTGAAATACAGGAGCCCGCCGTGCTCCGCGTCCCAGCCGCGCTTCCACATCCAGTCGAGGATCGTCGTGCCGATTTTGATGAGGCGCGCATCGTTGCGGAGCGAGCCCTCGTGCATGAGGAACCACGCGCATTCAATCGCATGGCCGGGATTCAGCGTGCGGCCTTCCGCATGATCGATCAGTTTCCCGCCCGGACCGACGCATTCCATGAGCGCCTCGTGCCCTGGCTTGAGGAAATCGCGTTCGATCTCCGTGATGCTCCGGTCGATCCACTCCGTGCAGGTCCGCCCCGAAACCGTGATGTCACCCAAGTTCGCGCGGAGTTCCTGCGCCGTCGCGATGCCGATCATGTGCGCTCCGATCCCCTTCATCGGTCGCGCCGGCTCGTATTTGGGCAGCATCGCGCCCGGCTCGAATGAAAATCGCAGGTAAGAGGCGAAGGCGTTTGCAGCATCCTCTGCGGCGCGCGCGTCCCCGGCAGCCTTCGCATACGCCGCGTTCCCGATCGCCGCGAACGATTCGCTGAAGACATAGCGGCGCATCCGCAGGGGGCGGCCTTCGCGCGTCACGGTGAAATACATTTTTCCCTCGGGCGCGAAGCAGTGCCGGCGCATGAACTCGACACAGCTCCGCGCGGCATCGAGCCATTCGCGACGCGGCTCCACCGTGTTGAAGAGCGTCGCAAACATCCACGCCGCCCGCCCCTGGAACCACACCGACTTGTCCGTGTCGTACACGCTGCCGTCGCGATCCAGGCTGGTCAGGATGCCACCGTGCTCCGCGTCCATCCCGTGCCGCAGCCAGAATGGAATCACATCGCCCAGCAGCGCATCCCGGTAGTGCGCTGCGAGCGCAGTCCGACTTTGTGCGGAGGCCGTCAGAGGGGGCGTTGCCATCCGCTCAGGCTGGCAGTTTCACCGTCCGCTTCTCCCGCGCACTCTGCACCGCGCCATCGACGATCTGCTGGCCGATGCGGGAGATCTCCGGCGACAGCGGACCTTCGAGCGGCCGGCCCGTCGCGATGCGGTCGAGGAAATACTCGATGGGATTCCGCTCCGGCGCACGGAGCGTGTCGCACGGCACCTCGAAGCCTTCGGGCCTGGCGCGCGTCTGCACGCGGACAGCCGGCGCGTAGTCGTAGCAGGCGGCGGTGCCTTCCGTTCCCCAGATCACAAAGCCGCACTTCGGCTGCGGCTGATGCGTCCACGGGTCGCTGAACGTCCCCCAGCGCGTCTCGCATTTCGACAGGCCCGTGTCGTACCGCACCACGACCACGCTATGCTCATCGACCTCGAGCCCGGGCGGCTCGTCCGTCACCGCGGTGACGTCGATCGGAACGTGCCCGCCCATGAACCACGTGCCGATGGTCGTGCCGTACCCGAGGTAATCCAGCAGCGAGCCGCCGCCCGCGTTCTTCCTGTAAAACCAGCTCGCCACCTTTTCCGCCGCCGTCGGCTCCCTCTCGCTCTTGTCCGCGCCGTGATAAAGCGGGCCGCGGTTGCCGCCGTAGTGGTGAAAGCCGCGCGGCTCGCCGATCACGCC
>JBEBGK010000686.1:0-2855 GCA_040081515.1 Chthoniobacteraceae bacterium | reverse complement strand
GTTCCGCAAGCGCGAGGAGGCGGAGAGCTCTTCGCCGGCGGGCGTCCGACGGCTCGCCGAAATGGAACTGGCGCGCGACCTGGGCCGGCTCTGGAAGGACGTCGCAGGGCTCGCCCGCCACATCCCGGCACCCGGGAAGCAGGCGGGCAGCTTCCACGACGCCCTCCGGCAAGTGAGCGCGAAGCTGAGCACGCCCGCGACCGCGTTCATCACGCCGGAGATCCTTCAGAAAACCGCATACGAACATCTCCTTGCCCACACCCTGGTGCCCAGCCCTGTCTTCCCGCTCACCGCTGCGCGTTTTCAGAAGCTCACCGAAGCCGCCCATCGCGATCTGCCGGCGCTCACGTATCAGCTCGGTGAATGGATCCGGCAGCTCCTCTCGCTTCGCGAGACAGTTCTCGCGAGCCCGAAGCGCCATGCGACTCTCGAACAGGATGTGGCGCGCCTGCTGCCATCCGATTTCCTCGTGCAGACGCCCCATCCGCGCCTGCCGCATCTCCACCGCTACCTCCGCGCGGTGCAGGTCCGCGCGGAACGTGCGGCGCTCCAGCCCGCGAAGGATGCCGAGAAGGCCCGCCAGCTCGTGCCATTCCGCGATTGGGAAAAGCGCGTGCCGGTTGAAAAACACGGGCAGTTCCGCTGGCTGCTCGAGGAATTCCGCGTCTCACTCTTCGCGCAGGAACTCGGCACTGCGCAGCCCGTCTCGGCGCAGCGCCTCAAGACGCTCGGCGGTCTGTGATCACCGTGACGGCAGTCCGCGGCGCCGGGCGAAGGTCCCAAATGAATCGCCCGATGACGGGCTAGTCTGACCAGCGCGATCGGCCTTGAGCAAAAGAACGACGCAGCCCCAACCATGAAACTCGCACACACCCTCGGCTTCGCCACGATGCTGCTCGCCCAGTCGGGCCTCGCCCGCGCGGCTGCACCGGCCACTGTGGAATTCACGGTCAAACTTGAGACCGTCATGAGTCACGACGACGGGAAATTCCTTTGGTTTCATCCGCGCGCCGCCGCGATTCCCTCGCCCACCGGGGGCGAACCGGCGGTCGTGATGACGATCCAGAAACATCTGAAAGTCTCGGACTACTACTCCGGCCTCCATTTCATGATCCGCCCCTCTTTGTCGGCGCCGTGGAAGGGTCCGACGTTGCCGGCGGAGTTGGACTGGCGCGCGCAGCCCGGCGGCGTCACCGTCAGCGTGGCGGACGTCACGCCCGGCTGGCATGCGCCGACAGGCAGGCTGCTGGCCATCGGCTGCGAAGTCCGCTACAGCCCGGAGGGACGGCAGCTCGATGACGTGAAGCGCGCGCACCGGACGGTCTATGCAGTGTTCGATCCGAAGACGGAGAAATGGACGCCGTGGCAGGTGCTCGAACTGCCGCCGGAGGAACAATTCGATTTCGCCCGCAACGCCTGTGCGCAATGGCTCGTGAAACCGGATGGTGCGCTGCTGGTACCGCTGTACATCGGCCGCAATTCCAAGGAACCATTCAGCACGACCGTGGCGGAGTGCCGCTTCGACGGCGCGAAGCTGACCTGCGTGAGCCATGGCACCGTGCTGCGGCTGCCGGTCGCACGCGGACTTTATGAACCGTCGCTGGTCGCGTTTCGCGGCCGCTATTTCCTCACCCTGCGCAATGATGTGCGGGGCTACGTGAGCGTAAGCGAGGATGGCCGGAATTTTGCGGAGCCGAAGCCATGGCTGTTTGACGACGGTGCCGATCTGGGCAGCTACAACACGCAGCAACACTGGCTCGCTCATGGCGGCGGCCTTTTCCTCATCTACACGCGGCGCGGCGCAAACAACGACCACATCGTGCGCCATCGCGCCCCGCTGTTCATGGCGCAGGTGGATCCCGAAACGCTGCGAGTCATGCGCGGCACCGAGAAGATCGTCGTGCCCGAACGCGGCGCGGAACTGGGGAACTTCGGCGCCTGCGCGATCAGCAGCTCGGAATCGTGGGTCACGGTCTCGGAGGGAATGTTCATGAAGGACTCCAGTCAACGCGGTGCCGCGGGAACCACGTTTGTCGCGCGCATTATCTGGTCAAAGCCGGACGGGCCTGGTGAGGCGAGTGATGCCTCGCCTGGCCCGAAGTAGTAACGCGCCGAAGATCGCGGACTCCGTAACCCTGATTGTCTTTCTCCTTGCGCCTTGCGCCGAAGGGCGTCCAGTACTCTTGAGCCACTCGATTCAACCAAAGAGACACCGTGAACGAAGTGAAAACCAAATGGTCCCTGGAAGCCGACTTCCTCCAGGCTTGCAACTGCGACTACGGCTGCCCGTGTGAATTCTCAGCGCCGCCAACGCGGGGCTATTGCGAGGGAACCGGCGCCTGGAGCATCGTGAAGGGCCACTACGGTGGCGTGAAGCTCGACGGCATCGGCGTCGGTTTCGCAGCACATTGGCCGAAGGCGATCCACGAGGGCGGCGGCACGTTGGCGCTCTTCATCGACGAGCGCGCGACCCCGGAACAGCGCGATGCGATCCTGACGATCTGCTCGGGAAAGGCAGGCGGGCTCCCGTTTGCAATTCTCGCGCAGACGTTCTCCACGGTGCTCGATCCCGTCTTTGCGCGGATCGACTTCAGGATGAACGGCCGCGACAGTTCGGTGCACATCGGCTCACACCTCAATGTGGAGCTGGAGCCAATCAAGAATCCCGTCACCGGTGAACCGGAGTCCGTGGGCGTCGTGCATGGCACCGGCTTCATCTTCAAGAACGCCGAAGCCGTTTCCGGCAAAGTGTGCAAGGTGGAGGTGCCCGGCCTCAAATTCGACTGGCCGGACAAGGCGGGGTTCTTTACCCGGGTCAGCTACTCGAACTGAACGGGGGCATCCATCGGCACCGG
>JBEBGK010000685.1:0-2858 GCA_040081515.1 Chthoniobacteraceae bacterium | reverse complement strand
GCGTCGCGCTGGCCACGCGGACCCGCCTGGTCCTGCGCGACGCCTACAAGCTGGCCCTGGAGATCTCGCGCCGCGATCACGACGTGGCCGAGGCGCTGGAGCCCGCCGTGCGCTTTCACCTCCAGCCCGCCATCGCCCGAAGGCGGAAGCGTCGCGCCGAGCAGCGGGTGGTCAAGAGCGCCGCGCTCGTCGAGGGGCCGCGCATCTGGGAACGCTTCCGCGCGCGGGGTGGGAAGGTGGGGATGATGTTCTGGCAGCAAAGCATGGGCGAGGCCGTGGACCTCGTGGTGACGCCCGCGCCGATCCACAAGCACAGCGGCGGGATGATCCAGGCGTGCTACACGCAGCCGGCCTCGATCGAGGCGCGGATCAACGAACGCGTGGGACGGCCGTTCAACTTGATGAACTACTGGGGCCCGCTCGCGAACCAGAAATCCTCGGACTGGATCGTGGATGCGACGTGCGCCGTCATGGAGATGCCGGATGTCGCGCCGGATCTGCTGCTCACCTACATCCCGCATCTCGATTACGACCTCCAGCGCTACGGGCCGGTGAGCCGCGAGGCGGACACTGCGCTCGACGTGCTGCTCGGCTACCTTGAGCGGCTGGAGTCCAAGGCCGCGGAGTGCGGCTACGAATGGCTCGTCTTTGGCGATTACGCGATCGAGCAGGTGCGCGATGGCGCGGTGTTCCCGAACGTCCGGCTGCGCGAGGCCGGCCTCTTTGCGATGCGCAACATCCGGGAGATGGCGTACACCGATTTCTTCACTAGCCGCGCGTTTGCCGTGTGCGATCACGGCTTTGCGCACGTGTTCTGCCGCGATGCGAAGGCGACGGCGGAAGCCGCGGACGCGCTGCGTTCGCTGCCCGGCGTCGCGGAGGTCTGGGACAGGGAGGCGCAGGTCTCGCGCGGGATCGCGCACCGCCGGAGCGGCGACCTGGTGATCGTGGCGGAGGAAAGCGCGTGGTTTGCGTATCCATGGTTCACGGATCGCGACGAGGCGCCGGACTACGCGAGCCATGTGGATATCCACAACAAGCCCGGCTACGACCCGTGCGAACTGTTCTTCGGCTGGCCGCCGGGCACCGTGAGCTTCGACACGCGGAAGATCCACGGCACGCACGGCAGCAACCGCACCGGCCAGGAAATCGCGTGGGCATCCTCGATCAAGATCCCGCACCTGCCGGTGACGCAACTGGATCTGGCCCGGGTGGCGCAGACATGGATGGAGGGCTGGCAGTGAGCGATCAGACGCGCACGATCGCGCAGCGGATCACGGTGGCGTGGGAATTCCCGGTGACGTTCACACACGGGCTGCTGCGGCCCGCGAACCGCGTCCTCGCGGACACGCTCTGCCGCCTGGACGAGCACCGGCGCCACAAGGCGATGGTCTTCATCGATGGGCACGTCGCCACGGCGCGCACGGGAATCGTGGACGAGGTGAACGCGTACTTTGCCGCCCACGGCGACCGGCTCGAACTCGCCGGGGAGCCGCGGATCGTGCCGGGCGGCGAGTCGATCAAGAACAACATCCTGCTGGTCGAGGGCTTCATGCAGGGGATGCTCGAGCGGCACATGGACAGGCAGTCGTTCATCATTATCATCGGCGGCGGCGCAGTGATGGATGCGGTCGGGCTCGCGGCGGCGCTGGTGCATCGCGGGCTGCGGCAGGTGCGGGTGCCGACGACCGTGCTCGGGCAGAACGACGCGGGCGTGGGCGTGAAGAACGGCATCAACTTCATGGGCGGAAAAAATGCGATTGGCACCTTTGCGCCGCCATTTGCGGTGCTCAACGATCTGGATTTCCTCGTGACGCTGCCGCAGCGCGACTGGCTGTGCGGCGTGGCCGAGGCGTGGAAGGTCGCCATCATCCGCGACCGGGAATTTTTCGAGTGGCTGACGGCGAACGCCGCGAAGTTCCCGGCGCGCGACGTGTCGGCGATGGAGCAGCTCGTCTTCCGTTGCGCGGAGGAGCACCTCGAGCACATCCGGTCGAATGGCGATCCATTCGAGTACGGCCGCGCGCGCCCGCTGGATTTCGGCCATTGGTCGGCGCACAAGCTCGAGCTGATGTCGGGCTTCCGGATCAGCCACGGCGAGGCGGTCGCCTTCGGCGTGCTGCTGGATTCGAGCTACGCGCGGGAGAAGGGATGGATTTCGGTTTCGGAGTACGCGGCGATCGAGGGTGGATTGCGCGCGAGCGGATTTCCGCTGTGGCACGGGGAGGCGCTGGAGCGCGATTCCGCCGGGCGGCTGGAGATTTTTGCGGGGCTGCGCGATTTCCGCGAGCACCTCGGTGGCGAGCTGTGCGTGACTTTCCCCCAGGGGCTCGGGGCGCGCTTCGAGGTGCATGAGATCGACCTGCCGCTCATGGAGCGATGTCTAAACGGCTTGCGGCACGGATAGTGCAGGCCTAACCGTCCCCGGAGAAATCCCGATGATCGTCCAGCACCAGCCGCCCCTGCATCTCACCTACTGCCTGAACATCCACCCGGGCGAGTCGTGGTCGGAGAATCTGGAGGCAATCCGCGAAAAAACCGTGCGCGTGCGGCAGTTTGTCGGGCCGGGAAACTGGTTCGGTGTCGGCCTCCGGCTGAGCGCCCAGGCGGCGGCGGAACTGGTCGCGGATCGCGGGCTCCGGGAGGAGGCGCTGGCGGTTTTTGGCAAGCACCAGCTCTATCCGTTCTCGGTGAATGCATTTCCATACGGCCGTTTTCATGCGGGGAAGGTGAAGGAAAAGGTGTATGCGCCCGACTGGCGGAAGGATGAGCGGCGGGACTACACCTTCGATGTCGCCGACGTGCTCGCGGGCTGGCTGCCGGAGGGGGTGGACGGTTCCATCAGCACCGTGCCCGGT
>JBEBGK010000684.1:0-2858 GCA_040081515.1 Chthoniobacteraceae bacterium | reverse complement strand
GAAAAAACTCGCGCTGTCTATTTGTTTGATGAGTTCGACTCCATCGGCATCGCGCGCGGCTCGGAAAACGATGTAGGCGAGATGAGGCGCGTGCTGAACAGCTTTCTCGTGTTCGTGGAGAATCATCGGGGCAACAGCGTCATCATCGCTGCAACAAATCACGGTCATCTGCTCGACCGCGCGTTGTATCGCCGCTTCGATGACCTCATTGAACTCGGTCTGCCAGGCGTGGAGTTGGCCGAGCGCACGTTCCGAGAGCGGCTAGCGGGACAAAAAACCCAGCGTTTAGGCTACGCGAAACTGGCGGTGGCATCCGAGGGGTTGAGCTTTGCCGAAATCACCCGCGTTTGTGAGGAGTCCATCAAGGACATGCTGCTCCACGATAAGAAGAGTCTGACGACAAATGACGTGTTGCGGGTCATCAGCGAGCGGCGGCTGTTTCTGGACAAGCGGCATGCCCAGTAACGCACATGCCCGGAGAACAGCCAACGGTCCTGCGCCATCTTGACTACTCGGGGCGGGCGAAACCTCAGCCTTACATTGCCAAGGGCGGCGGTGGCGGTGCGTTCAAACTCTTCCCTCGCCAGCGTGCCGCTCATGCGGGGAAATTGCGCGGTGAACTTCAACAGGTGCAGCTTGAAGCGGAGCGGTTGCGTCTGTCTCAGGAACTCGCGAACTACGAGGAAGACGCTGGCGTTACCTTAGAGATTCGCGGCGTTCCGAATCACCCGCTGAAACTCGAACCGCTCGATTCGCCGCGCTTGGGGATCACGCTGGAAAATGTCCGGCAGGAATCCGTCGTGTTGTCGGGTGGCGAAGAAGCCGTCGTGGTGGTGGCAAAGGTGTTCGTGAAGCACGGCAAGCTCACGTATCTCACCAAGCGGGTGGAAGATTACGCGCGCGAAGCCACACGCACAGCCAAGACGGGGAAGGTTATCCACACCGACCACGAGGACTTCATCGCCAACATCGAGTCCATTGGCATCGCCGCCATCGAGGCTTTCTGGACTTCAAAGCACCCGCTGCCGGGAATGGATGTCGCTGCTTGGTGGGAAGTTTGGGTGCGCGTCGGATCGGAAGCAGAGCGAGCACGTCACGAAGCTGCGGTCGAAAGAGAAGCGGAACGGCTCGGAATGCGGCGCAAGGAAGGCAAACTCGTTCTGCCTGAACACGCGGTCTATCTCATCAAGACGACTCGCAGGGCACTCGCCTCGGCGACGGCACTGCTGAACTTCGTGAGTGAACTGCGGCACCCTGCGCTCACCGCCGGGTTTTTCATTGAGCAAACTCCAGCCGAGCAGCAGCAATGGGCGGCGGAGTTGAAGTCACGGCTTGTTCCACCGCCGGACAACGCGCCCGCCGTCTGCGTCCTCGATACCGGTGTGAATCGCGGGCACCCGCTGTTGTCCGACCTGCTCGCGGAAAGCGACCACGACACGGTCCGTGCGGAGTGGGGAAAAGACGACCACTACACCAACGGTCACGGCACCCAAATGGCCGGTTTGGCTGCGTATGGCGACCTCACGCCGCTCCTGGACAGCGACGGACAAGTGGCGCTCTCGCATCGACTCGAGTCGGTGAAGATTCTTCCTCGCTACGGTCACAACGAACCGGAGCACTACGGTTCCATCGCGCAGGAGGCGATGTCGCAGGCGGAAATCAATGCGCCGGAGAGGCAGCGAGTCTTCGCCTTGGCGGTGACCGCGACCGATGCGCCCGACTTCACGGAAAATGGCAAGCCGAGTGCGTGGTCTGCCGCACTCGACAGCCATACGTCCGGCGCGATGGAGGACGAAGACACCAAGCGTCTCGTGTGCGTGAGCGGCGGGAACGTGTGGGTGCGAAATAGAAACGAGTACCCGAGTCGCAACGAAAAGACCTCAATTGAAGACCCAGCTCAATCGTGGAACGCACTCACCGTCGGAGCCTGCACTGCGAAGGACATAGTGACCGATCACAATGGCAACATCGTCCCGGACGCTGTCTGCATCGCCACGCGTGGTGGACTCTCGCCACACAGTGCGACGAGTTGCCCTTGGAAGTCGCCGGAGTCGCGTCATTGGCCGCTCAAGCCGGACGTAGTGTTCGAGGGCGGAAACGTCGCGGCGGACGCCGCAGGAAACCGCGAAGACCGCGACAGCCTCAGCCTGCTCTCCACCAACTCGGACATTCAGCGGCGGCTCTTTGCGCCGTTCTGCGCGACCAGTGCAGCCACCGCTCTTGCCGCCAGAATGGCCGCACAAATCCAAGCCGAGTATCCCGCCTTCTTGCCTGAAACGGTTCGGGCATTGCTTGTTCACTCCGCCGAGTGGACTGGTGAGATGCAGCGCGGTGCCGACCTGCGGAACAAGAGCCATGTTGCGCACATTCTCCGTCGATTCGGTCACGGTGTTCCCGAACTCACCCGCGCACTGGCCTCGGCCCGCAGCCGCGCGACGCTCATTTGTCAGGACTCTCTCCAGCCGTTTGTGAAGGAAAAAGACGGCGTGAAAACGCGGGACATGATGCTCTACCGCCTACCGTGGCCGAAGGATTTGCTCCAAAGCCACGGCAACGCCGCCGTACGGCTGCGCGCGACGCTCTCTTACTTCATCGAGCCAAATCCCGGCTCGCGCGTGGTGACTTCCAAGTATCGTTACGCTGGCTGCAACCTGCGATTCCTGGTTCAGACGGCCACGGAAAAGTCGCTGAATAATTTCATCGCGCGAGTGTCGGACGCGGTTTCCGACGATGACCGCAATGCCTACACAAAACCGGACGACACGACTACCGGTTGGTTGCTTGGGGAAGACTTGCGCTGCCGTGGCTCCATTCACTCGGATACATGGAGGGGCACCGCAGCCCAGCTTGCCTTGATG
>JBEBGK010000683.1:0-2864 GCA_040081515.1 Chthoniobacteraceae bacterium | reverse complement strand
CCCCAGCAGCGCGAACAACGACCGGAACTCGAACCAGCGCCGGCGCGGGGGCCGCGCTGCCTGCGAGGCTGCGGGGCGCCGTGGCGCGAAGATCGGCAGGTCGTCCACGCCGCGCTGGGATGCCCGCTGTCTGTTGCGCGAATCTGGCGGCTTCGGTTCCAAGGGCGGGGATCCCTGTCTGGCGGGCCGGCGCGCTATTCCAGAATCGCGCGCACCTCGGCCTCCGCCAGCGTGCGATACGTCGCGGCCAGCGGAGCCGCATGCTCGAGCACAGCAGCCTCGACGCTTGCATCCGCCAGCTCCGCCGCGAGGTGCTCGGAGACGACGCGCGGCTGCGGGAGTTCCTCGCCGCGATCGTCAGCCAGGGCGAGATGCCCGAGCGCCCATGCGTGGGAGGCGACGCGGAGGGCCTCGGTGAGATTCGAATGGGCGTGCTTGTGGCCGCGGATGAACATCTCCATCCGCGCCAGCGCGTGCGGCTTTCCCGCGATGACGCCGAAGTCCTCAAACGTCCGGCCGAATGTGCCGCCGTTCGTCCGGATCGAACCGTCGTAATCCAGCCGCAGGAAAAGATTCGGGCTTCCGCCGCGCCCAAGCTCGGCAAAGAGCAGCCTCGTGAGGAAAGGCGGACCGTAGATCTGCTCGAACGCAGCCTTCAGCGCGGGGCTCAGCGAGTAATTCGCGAGGCGCCGCAGCGCGACATCATCCGCCGACCGGGCAAACCCCTCGGTGCTCGCAAGCTCGATGGCCGAGAGGCGCAGCCGCTCGATGTCCCCCGGATGCCCGATCCCGCCGAGCGCGATGCGGTCGTAAATCTCGAAGATCTTCTGCCTTTCACGGCTGAGGGTGAAAAGGAGGATGCCGTCGCGATACGAGAGCGCGACGATGGGGCTGCCCGGCGCGAGCTGATCCTCGATGTACTCGCGGCGGTTCGCGATGGCTTCGACCCAGCGGAATGGTTCCTCGTGCATGGCGATCGTCTCAGGTCAGATTCCCCTTGTACAGCCGCGCGAGCCTCGACTCCGGGATTGTGGCGATGCCGTCCTTCGTGATCGTCTTCACGATCGGAAAAACCCGCGCATGCCGGTCCACGCCACCCGTGGCGGCATCACTCTCCGCCGCGGTGTCGAGCGCCCGCAGTGCGAGGAGCACGGCCTCGGCGCTCTTGAGTTTGCGCAGCGGACGCCTGGCGTAGGTGTTCTCATGATGCAGCACGGCGCGAACCGCCGGGCTGCCGCTGCCCGTCGCGGTGAAGTCCGCCGCCTCGAACTGGGCGCCCATCGGGTCGTAGAAATAAACGCGGGGAACACCCGCCGTGAGATCGAACGTCGCGAAAATCGGAACGACAATGCCGACCCCCTGGAGCACAAAGCCGAGATTGTCCCGCAGCAGCTTCGACAGGGCGCGCACCTTGCCCTCGAGGCTCATCTCCTGGAGCTGGGTGCGGCGGTAGAAATGGAAACTGTGCTCGAGCACCCGCGCCATCTCCCACGCAGTCGCCGGCACGCCTGCGATCGCCATCAGCGAATGCCGATCGATCTCCAGCACCTTGTCCGCGCGATCATACATGATCGTGTTCCCCGCCGTGGCGCGCCGGTCGCCCGCCACAAGCACGCCATCGGCAAATTTGAATGCCAGGATCGTCGTCGCCTGCGTCGGCGTGACCGGCGACTGATGGCCCATCACCGGCGGCTGGCCGGGCAGTTGCGGCGCCAGCCCGTGATGGCGGAGCACGCTCGGAAAGTCCACGGGCGCATCGCCGGTGAGCGCAGCGGGAGTGTGCATGGAAAAAGGTGCGTTCATCGACTCGCGGCGCGGCTTCTGGTCACGAGGCACGATTCACCGGGCGCACCCATTCACTGCCCCGTGCGCTGCCGGTAGCGCCGGGCCTGATCGGGGTCCACGCGGCGCATGCGCTCGAGGATGCTCTTTGTGTCAGGCTTCTTCACGTCGGGGGCTTTCGGCCCATCGCCATCCCCCTCTTTGCGTTCCCATGGCGCGGGTCCGGTAGGTCGTTGCGTCCGCTCAGGCATAATGGACTCTAGAATGACTGTCCTCCATTTGCAAGGATTCCGACGCCCCGGGCGCGGACTACGCAAAAAAAAGGCCCCATCACGTTCCGGCGAGGCTCCCTGCAGGCGCATGCATTGAAGCGGCAAAAGAATTGAGCCCGACCCAGCTTTCGCTAGGGCGGGCTCGTAACTCTGGCGACGTCCTACTTTCGCACAACCTATAGAGGTACTATCATCGGGGCTGCAGCGTTTCACTTCCGTGTTCGGAATGGGAACGGGTGGTGCCACTGCGCTGAGATCACCAGAAGGCTGCAGCCACGGGGTTGGCCGCAGGCCTCTGTTGACTGCCGGGTATGCCGGGTCTCGTCGTCTTAAGTCTATCGAAAGAACTTACCGGTTCCCTGACATCTGCATATAGGTGAAGTGCAACTTCGCACCGAGTTTTGTTTTTTCAGATTGCTATGATCGTTCTCCCTCGTATGTCGGAGGGAGGAAAAGATCAAGCCAAACGGGTTATTAGTATCACTAAGCTGAGCATATTACTACGCTTGTACCCGTGACCTATCAACGTGGTGGTCTACCACGACCCTTCAGGGAGAATCAATCTTGGGAGAGGCTTGGCGCTTAGATGCTTTCAGCGCTTATCCTTTCCGGACATAGCTGCCCAGCACTGCCGTTGACACGACAACTGGAACACCAGGGGTCCGTCAAACCCGGTCCTCTCGTACTAAGGTTTGAACCCCTCAATTCTCCTGCGCCCACAGCGGATAAGGACCGAACTGTCTCGCGACGTTCTGAACCCAGCTCGCGTACCACTTTAACCGGCGAACAGCCGGACCCTTGGGACCTTCT
>JBEBGK010000682.1:0-2866 GCA_040081515.1 Chthoniobacteraceae bacterium | reverse complement strand
ACGGATGCTTTTGGCAGTGCTGCCCGAGGCACGGGACGATGCCGGCGGGGAACCGGGCATTCTGGAAGGCGAAGCTGTCGCGGAACACGGAGCGGGACCGGACGGTGACGCGTGCCCTGCGCCAGGCAGGCTGGACGGTGCTGCGCATCTGGGAGCACGACCTCGCCGCGAAGCACTGGCCGCGGGTGGCCGGCCGGATCGCCCGGGCGCTGGCGGCGTAGCGCGGGCAATCGTGCCCGCGGGTCGGGGGTGTGATGCAGAGGCGCGGACAGGAGTGTCCGCGTTACGGGGCGTGTTCGCCGCGCTTGGCGGGGCGGCTTGCCATGCAGGATGGGCGCGGCTAATCTCGCACCATGAGCCTCACGATTACGATTCCAGACGGATTCGCCGATGTTCTCGGCTCGTCGGCTGAAGAACGCGAGCGACGGGCGCGGGAGGCGCTGGCGCTGGAACTGTATCGCGAGGGCAAGATCTCGCTGCGCCGGATGGGCGAACTGGCCGGGGTGGGCGGCGACTATTGGGCGGCTGAGAACTTCCGGGTGCTGCACAAGGCACCCTTGAATTACTCGGTCGAGGATCTGGAGGCGGACCGGCTGGCCGCTGAGAGATTCCGCGAGCCGTGATCCTGATCGTCGCCGACACGGGTCCGGTCAATTATCTCATCCAGATCGGCGCCATCGGGCTGCTGGGGCGTCTCGCGGAGAAGACCATGCTGCCGGCGTCCGTGCAGGCCGAACTGTTGCACCAAGCGGCGCCGGAAGCCGTGCGCGCATGGGCTGCCGCGCCGCCGCCGTGGGTGGAGATTCGCAGGGCGACGCAACCGATCGAGGGGGAGGACGTATCGCCAGCGGATCGCGAAGCCATCGCGCTCGCGAAGGAACCCGGGGCCGCGATTCTGCTGATGGATGACCGGAAGGGCCACGATGCGCAACAATAAAGGGACAGACACGCAACAATAAAGGGACAGACACGCAACAATAAAGGGACAGACACGCAACAATAAAGGGACAGACACGCAACAATAAAGGGACAGACACATAGTTATAAAAGCGCTTGCGTTCTTTACCGCAACCCGATGGAATCAAGCGCGTTCACCTCGACCGCCATGCGCAAGTCCCGACTCAAAGCCCCTGAACATCACCCTCTCGCCTACTACCACTGCGTCTCCCGCGTCGTGGACCGGCAGTTTGTCCTCGGAGCGGAGGAAAGGGAGGAATTCGTCCGGCTCATGCGCCTCTATGAGGAGTTCTCCGAAGTGCGCGTGGTCACCTACTGCATCATGAGCAATCACTTCCATTTGCTCGTGGAGGTCCCAAAACGCCCCCAAGAACTGCCCGATGACGCGGGCCTGCTGGCCAAACTCAAGCGCCTCTACAGCCTAGAGGCCTTCGCCCAGATCCGCTGGCAACTCGAGAACCTCCGGCAGCAGGGCGCACATGCCCAGGCCGAGGCGCTGCGGGAGAGCTTCTGCAAGCGGATGTGGGACGTGAGTTTCTTCATGAAGGGGCTCAAGCAGCGCTTCAGCGGCTGGCACAACCGGCGCCAGGGCCGCAAGGGCACGCTCTGGGAGGAGCGCTTCAAAAGCGTGCTCGTCGAAAGCGGTCAGGCGCTGGTGACCATGGCTACCTACATCGACCTGAATCCCGTGCGCGCCGGGCTCGTGGAGGACCCGAAGGAGTATCGCTGGTGCGGGTATGCCGCAGCGGTGGTGGGAAAGAGGCGCGCGCGCAGCGGACTGAGGACGGCGATGACGACCTGGGCGCACGGGGACATCGGCGAAGGCTCAAGCATGGAGAAATACCGCGCACTGCTCTTCGGGACGGGCGAGCAGCGCAATCCCGGCGCGAACGGCCAGCGGGTGAAGCGCGGCATCAGCCGCAAGCGGGTGGAGGAAGTCATCGCCAAGAAGGGCAAACTCACGCGGTGGGAGATGCTCCGCTGCAGGGTGCGCTATTTCTGCGACGGCGCGGTGCTGGGGACGAAGGACTTCGTCAACGGCATCTTCGAGCACGAGCGCCATCGCTTTGGCCCGAAGCGCCAGACCGGCGCCCGCCCGATGCGCCACGTCGAAGCCGAAGGTCTGACGACCTTACGAGATCTGCGCATCAAGCCGTTGGGGTAAGGGGACTCCTCTCACGCCGCCGGTTCGCGTTTCACGGGTCCACGGTGCGGCGTTCACGAAGACATGTGTCGCCTCAGTCCCGTGGTTGCAGGTTGGCGAACGCCTGAATTTTTTCCGGCAAAAGCCCTAGCCACCCGCTCCCACCCGTGACAGCTTCCGCGCTCATTCATGAAAATCCATCGCCCGCATCCTGTTGCACTCGTCATTTCCCTCGCCGCCGCCGGCCTCGTCATCGGCGCGGATCCCACACCGAAGTCCGGGAAGGCGGCTGCCAAAGCCGCGCCCGCAGCGGCCCCGGCTGTGACCAGCGGGGAGGTGGTTGCGCTCGTGAACGGCGAGCCGATCAAGAGCAGCGAACTGGAGGACGCCTTCAAGAAGGCCGTGGCCAGCCGCGGCATGCCGGTGGACGGGGTTCCCCCGGATCAGAAGAAGGCGGCGCTGCGCATGCTGCTCGATGACATGGTGAACGAGCGGCTGCTCGACAAGGCGTGTGCTGACGTGAAGATCGAAGGCGCGGCGGTGGACGCCGAATTTGCAAAGATTAAACAGTCGCGAGGCCTGTCGGATGAAGCGGTGGAGAAGGAACTCGCAGGGCTGGGCATGACGATCGAGTCGCTGAAGGCGAACATCCAGAAGCGGATGAAGCAGCGGCAGTGGATGGATGAGCAGATCAAGGGGAAGACCGCGGATTCCACCGACGCCGATGCGAAGGAGTTTTTTGAGAAGAACCCGCAGCATTTTGAG
>JBEBGK010000681.1:0-2867 GCA_040081515.1 Chthoniobacteraceae bacterium | reverse complement strand
GGGCGAGTTGATTCGCCAGCATCAGCCCCGTCGGGCCGGCTCCGACTACGAGGACGTCAGCATCCATATGCCGAGGGCGATGCTCTGCCTGGCGACCAAGCTAACGAGTGGCCCGCTTGCGAAGTCTCCCTGTCGAAGTTCGAGTTGGAGGTTGCGCGTGTGCATCCACGTAGGCATCGAGCAATTGCCTGATCATTCGTTGGTATTGCGTCTGGTTCTTTGCCGCATGGGACTTGAAGAACTCGACGCTTCGTTTGCTCAGGGCAATGGTGACTTTCACGCCCTCATCGCGAAACGCGAGCTCATGGGGCGGGGGAAGGAAGTCGGGCACAACCCGATACTCCCCAAAGAGTTCATTCGTGTATCTGGTTTTCGCGGTCATAGATCGCCTTTCCCTTGCGCCAGAATCCAGCACCAAAGATTCGGATAACGCCATCACGGTATGTGAAGCGAATGGTCAGGACACCCCGGTCCACGCGGCCAAAGCAGTAGTACCGCTTCTCCCTGGCACTGTGTTCCAGGTCTTCGGCAATGACGCGATCCGGATCAGCGAAAGCGTATTGCGCTTCCGCGAATGACACACGGTGTTTCTGCCGGTTCTCGAGATCCTTGGCGGAATCCCACTCAAAGCGCGCCAGAGCCATGGAAGCAGGATATCAGGAGTATGGCTATACCGCCATATTTTCATATGGTCACAGGATTCTCCGGCGACTTCCAACGAAGGAAGAACGAGCATCGCGTGATACTGCTCCGGCCATACCCTCTGTGAGGGCACGCGCCAGCACCTTTGCCCGCTCCACAGCGGGAATGACCCGGACATTCCGGATGGCGGAAACCTGACAGGTCGTCTGCCACTTGAAGACCGAATCGGGAAGAACGATACCCCGTCCGTTGGCTCACCACTCATCGGCGGCCCGTCGGCCTATATACTCCCGCCCGGGAGGAATATCCGCATGATCGTACGCAGCCCGTATCCCGATCTGGCCATTCCGGAAATGGCCTTCGATCGTTTCGTCCTGCACAAGGCCGCGGCACTCGGGGACAAGCCGGCGCTCGTGGATGTCGCCACCGGCTACACGCTGACCTATGCCCAGTTGGCGCGACGTGTCGCCCAATTGGCATCGGGCCTCGTCAAGCGCGGGTTCCGCAAGGGCGACGTGATGGCGATCTTCAGTCCCAACGTCCCGGACTACGCGGTGGCTTTCCTCGGCGTTGCGGCGGCAGGCGGCGCCAGCGCGACCATCAACCCCCTCTATACGGCGGACGAACTCGCCGCCCAGTTACAGGACTCCGGGGCGAAATTCCTGCTGACCATTCCGCCGTTGCTGGACCGCGCGCGCGAGGCCACGGCCCGGTCCGGCGTCGAGGAGATATTCGTTATCGGCGCAGCGCCGGGCACGGCGTCGCTCGACGATCTGCTCGATCCCAATCCCGCGGACCCGGAGCATGGTTGCGATGCGCGCAATGACCTCGCGGCGATTCCGTTTTCCTCGGGAACGACCGGCCGGTCCAAGGGGGTGATGCTCACGCACTTCAGCCTGGCCGCGAACATCCGCCAATGCCTGACCGCGGACATGATCGTGGAATCCGACCGGGTGCTGGCCACGCTGCCCTTTTTCCACATCTACGGCATGGTGCTGATCCTCGGCTTGGGGTTGTACCGGGGCGTGACGCTGTACACGATGCCGCGTTTCGATCTGGAGGTTTTCCTGCGCACCATCCAGGACCGGAAGATCACGTATGCGCCCTGCGTCCCGCCCATCGTCCTGGCCCTCGCCAAGCATCCGCTGGTCGACCAGTTCGACTTGAGTTCCCTCCGATTGATCGCTTCGGGCGCCGCGCCGATCGCGGCGAGCACCATGCGCGCCTGTGCCGATCGCCTGAAGTGCAACATGATGCAGGGCTACGGCATGACGGAAGCGAGCGGGGCGACGCACCTCAACCCGCGCACCCTCGATCCGGAAAAGGCAACCTCCATCGGTCCGCCGGTGCCGAACTGCGAGGCCAAGGTCGTCGATATCGTCAGCGGTGCTGCCCTCGGCCCCAAAGAGCAGGGCGAAATCTGCGTGCGCGGCCCGAACATCATGCGCGGCTACCTCAATCGTCCCGATGCCACGGCGCAGAGCATCGACGCCGAAGGCTGGTACCACACCGGCGATATCGGCTACGCGGACGAAGACGGTTATTTCTATGTCGTGGACCGGTTGAAGGAGTTGATCAAGTACAGCGGCTACCAGGTGGCGCCGGCCGAACTGGAAGCCGTGCTGGTTTCGCATCCGGCGATTGCCGATGCAGCGGTGATTCCCAGCCCGGACGAGGAGCACGGCGAAATCCCCAAAGCCTTCGTCGTGTGCAAGGAAAAACTCAGCGAGCAGGAGGTGATGGACTACGTCGCGGCGCGCGTGGCACCTTTCAAGAAGGTGCGCATCGTCGAGTTCATCGACCAGATTCCCAAGTCACCCACGGGCAAAATCCTTCGCCGCGAGTTGGTGGAGAGGGAGCGGCGGCGCATCGGCGCGGCGTGACGGCACGGATTCCGGGCTGCTGCGTGCCGCTTGCGTCCAATCGAACAGGACGGTATCTGATCCGCTTCTCTTAACGCGCCTTGCAATCGTCAATCAGATCCTGCCCCGATTTCTTCGTTTCCGGACGGATGCCGATATCGGGCCACCCGGCATCGGCCTGGGCCTTCATTGCAGGGGCGAATTTGCAGAATTCTCCAAGGACTTCGATTTCCTTGCCGGTCTTTGCCTTGTCCTTTGCCTGGCCATACACCATGGCGACGTTCATGATCGGAGGCAGGCCCGCAAGGCCTTTGTTTCCCTCGACTGCCTGCGCAGTCACGTACGCGAGGTACCGTATGTACT
>JBEBGK010000680.1:0-2872 GCA_040081515.1 Chthoniobacteraceae bacterium | reverse complement strand
GAGCAGAGCAGCGCGATCGCGGGACGCGATGTGCTGGAGCAGGGTTACGAGGCGGCGCGTGCGAAGTTCGGCGACAATCCGCCGGCGCCGGAGCATTGGGGCGGCTACGTGGTCAGGCCCGCGACGGTGGAATTCTGGCAGGGCCGCCAGAGCCGGCTTCACGACCGGCTCCGCTACACGCGGCAGCCCGATGGCTCGTGGAAAATCCAGCGCCTGGCGCCCTGAGCGCGGCGGCTACTTCGCGGGCGGTGTCGCGGAGAAGCTGTCGAGCGGCGCATTCAGGCCGCCGCTGGGATCGAAACGGAACGTCCATTGCGTCTCCACCTTCTTCGTCCCTGCCTTCGCCGTGACGACGACGGTGTGCTCGCCGGGCTTGAGCGGCTGCGGCGGCTTGGCCTCGATGATTTTGTTCTCGCGGTCGAATTTGAAAGGAATCGGGCCCGCGCCGCTGAGCCGCATGGCGAGGCTGTTCTCGTCGAATTTCCCGAGGGAACTGAGATTCGCCTTCAGCACGGGCTCCGGCTCGGCGGTGACGTCGCCATTCATCGGCTGCGTGAGCAGCATCGCCGCGGCGAGGTCGGCGGACATGGGCGGCTCGGCGTCGTTGGAGCTCAGCGGCCCCTCGAATTTCAGCGCCATCTCCATGTCCTGCGGGCGGCGGCTGTACCACGCATAACGGCCGATTTTTTCCGCCGGCGCCCCGTGCGTGACGCGCTGGCCATAGACGGTGAAGGCCGCCGCGTAGCCCGCCTCCTTTGCGATCTCGAGCACCTTCGGGCTGTACTTGCCCTCGGGATAGGCGAACACCGCGCACTTGATGGCGAGCTTCCGCTCGATGAGTTCCTTCGCGCCGATGATTTCCTCGCGCAGCCAGGCCTCGTAGGCTTCCGGCGATTTTCCGCGCGTTTCCCGCAGGCTGATGTGCGAGGCCGTGTGGCATCCGATTTCCACGCCCTCGTCCCTCATCGTGGCAAGCTGTTCCCACGTGATGCTCTTCCCGCCGCTTCCGATGAACTTGGTGTAAATGAAGCACGTCCACGGGTAGCCGAACTTCTGGAGGATCGGCCGCGCGCCGTCGAAAGTGGACACATAGCCGTCATCGACCGTGATGATCGCGCTCTTCTTCGGGATGCTCTTCTCGTTGCGCCGCCACGCGAGGAAGTCCTGCATGGAGATGACCGAGACGCCGGTGTCCTGGAGCCGCTTCATGTGTTGCTCGAAGAGTTCCGGCGTGATGCTGAGCGTGCCGCCGGCCGCGCCCTCGACGCGGTGGTAACAGAGCACGATTACCTGCGCGGTCTTGTCCACCGCGACGGCAGCGGGCCGCTCGGCCGGGGCCGGCGTCGCGGCAGGGGCGGCAGGTTTTTCTGCGGGAGCCGGCTCCGGGGCGGGCAGCCATTGCTGCGGGTCCGCGGGCGCGACCTCCCTCTGGCCCTTTTTCAGGACGCCAGCCAGTTTTTCCAGTGTGGCGGGACTCCATTTCTTCACCGCGAAGAAGGCGCCGACGAGGATCAGGAGAAGGACGAGGATTCTTTTCATTTTGGAAAAGTGTCCGCCCATCATACCGGGGATCCCGGCCGTGCAAAGAGTGAATGCCGGGAATCTGGCGATCGCCACCAGAGCGTCGTCTGGCCCGCCGGCATCGATCCGGCGCCGGGCGTCGCTGGACAAGCGGGGCGTTCCCGGTAAGCTCCGCGCCTTCATGTTCAGCCTGCTCGCCGACAAACTTCAGGGCGTTTTTCGCAACCTCTCCGGGAAGGGGAAGATCTCCGAATCGAACGTCACCGATGCCCTCCGGGAAGTGCGCATGGCTTTGCTCGAGGCCGACGTGCATTTCCAGGTGGCGAAGGATTTCATCGCCCGGGTGAAGGACAAGGCCACGGGCGAGGCGGTGCTGAAGTCGATCACGCCCGGGCAGCAGATCGTGAAGATCTTCCACGACGAACTGACCGTCCTGCTCGGGGGCGATGCCTCGCCGCTCGATCTCACGCCGCCGGCGCGCATCCTCGTGGTGGGCCTGAACGGCGCGGGAAAGACGACGACGTGCGGCAAGCTCGCCAACTGGCTCCGCAAGGACGGAAAGGCGCCGGTTCTCATCGCGCTCGACCTTTACCGTCCCGCGGCGATCGAGCAGCTCGCCACGCTCGGTCGGCAGATCGGCGTGCCGGTCTTCGTGCCGCCGGCCGGCGAGACGAATGTGCTCGCCGTCGCGAAACAGTCGCAGGAATGGCTCAAGCAGACGCCGCACAACGTGGAGATTTACGACACGGCGGGGCGGCAGGAGATCGATGACGCCCTCATCGCCGAGGTCCGCGGCGTGAAGGAATACCTCAAGCCGCAGGAGGTGCTGCTGGTCGCCGACGCCGCGACGGGCCAGCAGGCGGTGAGCGTGGCGACACATTTTCACGAGGCGCTCGACATCACCGGCCTCATCCTCACGAAGCTGGACGGCGATGCGCGCGGCGGCGCGGCGCTCTCGATGCGCGAGGTGACGAAGCGGCCCATCAAGTTTTCCGGCACGGGGGAGAAAATGGAGGCCTTCGAGGTCTTTCATCCAGACCGCCTTGCCGGGCGCATCCTCGGCATGGGCGATGTAGTCACGCTCGTGGAGAGCGCGGCGGCGGCGATCAACGAGGAGGACGCGAAGCGGATGGAGGCGAGGATCCGCAACGCGACTTTCGACTTCAACGACTTCCTCGAGCAGTTCAAATTCATGCGCAAGCTGGGGCCGCTGGAAAAAATCCTTGGCATGCTGCCCGGCATGGGTAACCTCGGCGACCTTTCGCTTGACGAAAAGCAGCTCAAACGGATCGAGGCCATCGTCCTTTCGATGACCCCGAAGGAGCGCACGACGCCGGACATCCTGAATGCC
>JBEBGK010000679.1:0-2877 GCA_040081515.1 Chthoniobacteraceae bacterium | reverse complement strand
TGCCGGGCCGGGCACGTAATCAAACACGCAACTCGTTCCATTCCCACGCGCGCCGTTGCGCAGCGATTCGTAGCGGATGCGACCCTCCGCCGTGCGGCTCGATTTCATCTCCGCATGCTCGTAGGGCAGATGGAAAAACCGCCGCGCAATTTTCACGGAGAGCCACTGATTCGCATCGAGCGAATAGAACCATACGCCCGGCACGCCCGCCCGGTCATGCACATAAGTCCGCAGATTCATCTCCAAAAAATGCGAGATGCCCGGCACCGCAGGCAGAAAGCGCGGACGGATATTCCGCATGAAGAACGGCACGACCCCGAGAAACGCCTTGCCGCCAAAAGTATCCACGAATAGCCCCTCCGGCAGCGTCGCCTGAATCGCAGCCGCCGAATATTCCCAGTGCAAGAAGAGCAAGTCGCGCCACTGCTGAAACATCACCGCATTCCCCGCAGGCCGCACCCGCGCGGCCACACGCTGCGAGACATCGGGAGCATGCGGTTTTGCGGCAGCGGTAGTCATTGCCGCGAAGCTGCGGCGAAACGGGCGGTGGTGAAATACATCATGGAAGCGGTGAACGATGGGTGCTCCCCGATACGCTCCGTGCGAATCGACGGGAACAACAAAACTCGATGCAGCCCACCGAACAGAATGCGGGCTTGCGTGTGAGGAGATTCGCTTGCGGCCCATGACGGTGCGGGGCAGTCTGCTCGCGATTTGATCCGACAGGGTCGCGCAACCTTACCTTCACGCCGTGCAATTTTTTCTCATCGCTCTGCAGTTGATCGTAGCCCTCGGGATCTTGAATGTCTGGATGCTCCGCGCGGGCAAGGCGACGCCGTTTCGCGGGGGCGATGCGAAGAACCTTCGCGAGGAATTCGCCGCCTACGGCCTGCCGTTTTGGTTCATGTGCGTGGTCGGCGTGCTCAAGGTGGGATTGGCGCTCGCGCTCATCGCGGCCATTTGGATCCACGGCGTGGCGCAGCCGGCGGCGATCGGGCTGGGAGTGCTGATGCTGGGGGCGTTCGTGATGCACCTCAAAGTGAAAGACCCGATCAAAAAGGCGCTGCCTTCCATCGCGGTGCTCGCGATGTGTGCGGCCATCGCGCTGCTGTAGTCGCCGAGTTTGAATCAGAACGCGGCCAGACTCAGGTAGGCATTCAGCGCGAGATAAATCACCGCCGGGACTGTCTGCAGCAGCGTGTCTTTGATCCTGATGCGGGTGCCGACTGCGACGAGCATCATCAACGCAAGCCCGGCTGCCGCCGCGCGTCCCATCCACGGCTGGCTCAGGCCGGCCAGCAGCCCAATCGCCGCACACACTTGCAGTCCGCCGACCAGCGTGCGCTGCGATCCGAGACGGTAGCGTTCGAACTCCCGCTTCATATACCACGAAAAAAAGCACGCCGTGCCGTATGCGAGGAAAGAGAGCGCGGAGAAAAGGATGAGGACGAAGTTCAAGGGCGCGACCATACGGTGTCATTGCTCCGCTGCATACTTCAGTCCTTTGGCGCGCATCGTGGGGATCATCGCGGCGGATTCGCAGCCAAAGGGGCGGGTCTGAGCCTGCCATCGCGGCGCGCGCGAAATTTGTGCGCCTCGCATTGCTTCCCGCGCGAACAGACTGGAGCATGAATCACCGAATGGACGCGACTGAACAAACCACGGACGTGCTGGTCATCGGCGCCGGGATGGCGGGGTTGATCGCGGCGGCGGAATTGCAGCGCGCGGGTCGTCGTGTGCTCGTGCTCGACAAAGGCCGCGGCGTGGGCGGGCGGCTGGCGAGCCGGCGGATTGACGGCGCGACGTTCGACCACGGGGCGCAATTCATCACCACGCGCGACCCGCGCTTCGCCGCCGTGCTGGAGTTGGGACGGCGGGACGGGATGGTGGAGGAATGGTGCCGCGGATTTGCGGGCGGCGTGGACGGTCACGCGCGCTGGCGAGGAAAACCCGCGATGTCCGCCATGGCCAAGCATCTCGCGCTCGGGCTCGATCTTCTTTTGGAAACGCCGGTGGCCGCATTGCGCCGCACCGGCGATCGCTGGCGCGCGGAAATCACGACGGGCCGCACTTTCACCGCCGGAGCCGTGATCCTCACGCCGCCTGTGCCGCAGTCGCTTGCGCTGCTGGACGCGGGCGGAATCGTCCTCGCACCGGAGATGCGGGCGCGTCTCGCGGCCATCGAATACGAGCGCTGCCTCGCCGTCATGGCCGTGCTCGATGGTCCGTCGCGCATCCCACCTCCCGGCGGCCTCACGCCCGCCGACGGACCGATCGCGTGGATCGCGGACAATCAGTTGAAAGGAATCTCCGCCGAGCCAGCCGTAACGATCCATGCCGCGCATCCGTTCAGCCTGGAGCATTGGGATCGTGACCGACAAGAGAGCGGGCGCGTGCTGCTCGACGCAGCGGCGGAATGGCTCGGCGCGAGAGTGAAAACGTTCCAAGTCCACGGCTGGCGCTTCAGCAAGCCGATGCAGGTCGATGAAGAACCCTGCGTGGTCGTGAGCCAGTCGCCGCCGCTCGTGCTCGCCGGCGACGCCTTCGCCGGCCCGCGTGTCGAGGGTGCAGCGCTCTCAGGCTGGGCGGCTGCGGAGGCGATCCTGACGAAGTAAGGCGATAGTCTCCGAGCTTCTCGAGTGTCGCGCGGTCAGGAGACCCAAAAGTAGTCACTGGCTTCAGCCCGATGCGGCGTCCGTTGCGATGCGGCGTGCCGAGCGAGTTCGGGCGGTTCTACGGGCTGAAGCCCTGGACTACATTTGCGGCACCGCCGTTGTCTCTTCATTGCGCGAGGCTAGATGGTTCGAGAGTCAAAGCCTCACGCAGTTGGCGGAAAGACCCACAGCGCGGGGCGGCCTATCCGAGGAGCGCGTCGGC
>JBEBGK010000678.1:0-2877 GCA_040081515.1 Chthoniobacteraceae bacterium | reverse complement strand
GTCGAAGCCGATCGAAGCGGCGAAGGCCTATGACGAAGCCGTGCGCGCCGGCGGGGCGACCCCGGATGCGTCCGCCGTCCGGTACGCGTCGGCCCGAGGCGCGGAACTGGCCGCGGCCGATTTTCTCCTGAAAGGCGACGCGCTCTCCGCCGTCGGCAAACTCCGCGCCGCCGCGGAACTCTCCACGGAGCGCGTCCCCGCCGTCCAGACGCGCCTAACCGAGATCGCCGGCAACCGCAAACTCCGCGGAGAGGCGACCGCCGCCGCCATTTTCACCCTCGGCGAGATCGAACAGCGCGGCGGCCGTTTTCCCGAGGCGATCGCCTACTACCAGCGCGTGTTCGTCTCGTGGCTGAAGTATCCCGCGTGGGTGGCGCGTTCCTATCTTCGCGCGGCGGAATGTTTCGACAGGCTCGGCAGACGCAAGGAAGCCATCGCGCATCTGCACGAGCTGATGCGGAAAGCCGAGCGTCTCCGCGGCCAGCCGGAATTCGCCGAGGGCCAACGCAAACTGCGCGAGTGGACGCCACCGCAGTAGCCAGCGAAATCACTCCTTGCGAAAGCACCACGAGCGGTAGGAAAGCTCCCCGCTTTTCAGCGCCACATAAACGCGCGAGCCCGGAACCCCGGCAAAATCAAAGCCGAGCGAATGCAAGAAGCGCTGGAGGTTTTCCCGGACGAGAGCGCGGCTGCGCCCTGCATTGCAGTCCATCCCGCGGAGAACCTCGGCGCCGATATCGCGCGACTGGAGGATCTTCAACGGCGCGGCGGCGATGGCGGCCTGCCACCCGTCGATCTCGTCGCTGAAGCGGAAGTCCGCGTAGAGAAAATACCCGCCCGGCCGGAGCACACGCGCCACTTCGGCAAGGAAGCCGGGGAAATCGGGGTAGCAGTGCGAGGCCTCGACATTGAGGACGGCGTCGAAAGAACCATCGGGAAACGGAAGTTTCTGCGCATTGCCCTGCACAAACGCGAGACCCGCCACGTGGTGACGCTCCTGACAGAACCGGATGCCCGTCGGATTCAGGTCGAGCGCCGTGTAGCGCGCCGGTTGCATCGTGCGGGTGATCCACGATGCGCCGCCGCCGTGTCCACAGCTCACCTCCAGCACCTCCCGGCCATGCAGTTCCACTTGCGACGCGACGTGATGATAGAGCTGGATGCACGCGCGGTCCGGTTCGTCGCCCGGCTCCAGATGCAACGCCACGGGCGGGTCCGTCTCGAATGCGTAGTTGAGAAACAGCACACGCTCCCCGCGCAGCCGCCGAGTCAGAAAAGGATACCACAGCCGCCACACGACCTTGCGAATCCAGGCGATGGAAAAGAGACGGCCGAAAAGTGACATGAAGGTGACCACCGCGCGGTCCGCCGCTTACGAGCGTTTTCGAGTGAGCATGATCTCGTTGCCTTCGGGATCCACGCACATGGCGAGATGCGGCGGTTCGTCGTCCTCCGGCTGCGGCTCGCGCACGAGCTGGCCGCCCGCCGCGACGATCTCCGCCGCCCCGGCGATGACATCGGGCACCTGAAAGCTCAGCCCGGTCCACGTGCGTTTGCCGTCTCCGCCGCAATGAATCCCGATCTCGCCGCCGCAGATGGAGACTTCGCTGATGATCTCATTCTGCTTTAGCAACGTGCCGCCGAAGACCTTCATGTAGAAGTCCACCGCGCGCTGCATGTCCGCGGCCCAGATCACATATTTCACTCGTTCCACTTTCATGCGCGGTAGTTCGCACAGTTCAGGCGGCGGAGACAGGGAAAACGCGGGACGCCCTGCGCAGCGCGCGTAATCGAACCTGGATGCGGCCTCGCGCCCTCCACGACCGCGCGTCGAAAACGGAGCAGGAGCATGAGCAAGACAAAGAAGTAAGCATGGCGCACTGCCGATCATTCAGCAGGCGCCTAACGCGGAATGCCTCATCCGTCTTGTCTCCCCATGCAGACTGCCCGTTTCCCTCACCCCCTGCCCCTCGTGTTCTTGTTCGTGTGCTTTCTGCTCGCGAACGCCGCCGGCCTCGAAGCCATCCGCCTCAGCCCCGATGGGAAGTCCTTCGTGACCGCGGAATCCGGCAAGCCGTTCCGCGTGTGGGGCGTGAATTACGATCACGACAGCCACGGCGAAAACGGGCGGCTGCTGGAGGATTACTGGGAATCGGAATGGGAGACGGTGCGCGGCGATTTCCACGAGATGCGGGAGCTTGGCGCGAACGTGGTGCGCATCCATCTGCAAACCGGGAAATTCATGCGCACCGCGGATACGCCGGATGAGAAGTCGCTCGGGCAGTTGCGCCGGTTGCTCGCGCTCGCGGAGGAGACCGGCCTCTATTTGGACATCACCGGGCTCGGCTGCTACCACAAGGCCGACACGCCGGCGTGGTACGACGCGCTCGATGAAAACGCGCGCTGGACCGTGCAGGCGCGGTTCTGGACCGCCATCGCGAAGACCTGCCGCGATTCGCATGCGGTCTTCTGCTACGACCTCATGAACGAGCCGGTGCTCGATGGAAAAGCCGACCAGGGCTGGGTCGGCGGCGAACTCGGCGGGAAGCATTTCGTGCAGCGCCTTACGCTGACGCCGGGCAAACGCACGCCGGTGGAAATCGCCAAGGCGTGGGTGGACAGACTGACCGCCGCCATCCGCGCGGAGGACCGCGCACATTTGATCACCGTCGGCGTCATCCCCTGGGCGCACGTCTGGCCCGGCGCAAAGCCGATCTTCTACTCGCCGGAAGTCAGCGGCGCGCTCGATTTCGCGAGCATTCATCTTTACCCAAACAAGGGCGCGGTGGACAAGGCGCTCACCGCCATGGCGGTTTACGACATCGGCAAGCCGCTGGTGATCGAGGAGACGTTCCCGCTCGCCTGCACGCTCGAGGA
>JBEBGK010000677.1:0-2879 GCA_040081515.1 Chthoniobacteraceae bacterium | reverse complement strand
GGCACCGAAGGCGCGTACTACCGTTCCAATCTATTCCGCAACGCGGTGATCCTCAGCAATGATACTCCGGACTTCATGACTTTTTTCGTCTATGCCGGCGATTTGTCCGGTCCGGCTGACCTCAACAGCTTGGTTCGCACGGGTGCTCATGTTTACGAAGTCGTGGTGCCGCCCTACAAGGTCAGCTTCACCGACCAAAGGGGACCTCGCTATTGGGTCTGCTCGAAGCCGGGGAAATGGGGCATTGATCTGATGATGAACAGGATCGTCGCTTACTAGCGGCTTCGGCTCGTGTCCAAAGCTCATCCCAAAACCTGGCACTCGTAACAGGCCAGGTGGGAGAAAGAAATTGGGATGTCAGGCATTCGTGCGACCAAGTTTGTCAGACCGATTGTTGGCGTTTACTGAGCCTTCGAGCCTCTCGGTTTCGGAGTGTGATGCACGTCGAGCGCGCATCCCGAGCGGCTGAAGTCTTTTGGCGCTGCCGATGAAAAGCTTTGCAACACATCGCCGCAGTCCAGGGTTTCGTGGAATTGGGGATGTTGTTTGCCGCGAATGAGGCGGCGAAGTGCCCGAGCCTCCATCCGGTAGAGAGGACGGTCGGACAATTTGATCAGGGATACGGCCACACTTTGAAGCAGGTCCGATTGGGATTACAGATGAAGAAGCCAAAACGATTCATTCCAGCGAGAATTGAACCCGACAATCTCCTTGCCGGGACGCCGGGTGCTCCAGTTCCAGCCGAACTCAAACCCGAGCCGACACACGAGGAAATCGCTGTTGCGGCTCATCAGATTTATGAAGAGGAAGGCTGCCCCAGTGGTTTGGCCGAGAGTCATTGGGAGGCAGCAAAAAGCCATTTGCGTCCGGAAACGTTCAACGGGCTGTAGACGGCGTCCCCGGGTTCCTAAGTGCCACCGGTGACGGTGTATCCCTGCGCCCGCAACTCCTCGGCCAGATCCTTTTCCATTTGAACCGCCGCCTCAAACGGCATCGGGTTCAAGTGCTCGTAAAGTTCCGGCAGCAATCGAATGCCGTATTTCTCGACGGTCCATGCCGACTTGTAGCCGTGCTTGTGGTTTTCGAATCGATGCTCCACGGGCAAGCCGGTCATCCCGACGTAAACGCACGGCTTTGACGGATCCCGGTTCGGATTGGCGCGAAGCACCGAGGGATGTTTCGCCACGGCATCATCGAGGAGAATCACGTAAACGTTGTGATGGTGTTTGCTGCGTTTACCCATGGAGGAACGAAGAGTCGGAAATTCTCCCGAAAGAATCCATCACGGGAAATGTGGGCCGGGGATTTTCGTGGGCGGAGGTCGATTTCCTACAAGTGGAGGGGTCTCTTTGAATCTGGCCGCGCAGCTACTGGCATGCGATAGACTGTGGCCTATTTCCATGATGCCAACCTATCCGCTTGCGCTGCCGAGGGTCGAAGGTCCGGTCTTTGCGCTGGACGGCGCGATGCTTGAACGGGGGCTGAAGGCCTCGCGCGAAAGTCCCCGGCGGCGGATCATGCTGCCTATGCATCGCTCGGCGGGGGAGCACGTGCAGCGATTGCTCAATTTCATGCAGCCCGGCAGCTATGCGCGGCCGCATCTGCACCCGAAGGCGGAGAACATCGAGCACGTCGTCACCATCAAGGGCGTCGCGGGATTTGTTGTCTTCGATGATCAGGGGAATGTGACCGGCGCCCATCGGCTCGAGGCGGGGAATCCGGCTTCGTGCCTGATCGATATCGAGCAGGGCGTGTGGCACACACTCGTGCCGCTCTCCGATGACATGGTCGCGCTTGAGATCAAACGCGGACCTTACGACGCGGCGACGGACAAGCGGTTTGCACCATGGGCTCCGGAGGAGAATTCACCGGAGGCCGCGAATTATCTGCGGAGGTTGGAGGCGGTGTTCGATGGCCGGCCGTGAATGAAAACGACGCTGCTGCCGACGATGTCCGGTATCTGGACGCCGTCGATGGTGTGATCGTCGGGCCGGTGGCGCAGGTTCACACGGCGCAATTGACGGACGGGGCAGGGGAGTCCGCTGGATCTCATCGCGGTGCCCGGCGAGCCGTGAACGCCGGGAGCTTGCCGACGTGATCAGTTTTTCTCCGGCGCGGCGGGATTTCCCGCGTCCTTCGTACCGCGTTTTTTTTCCTGCTCGGCGGCGGCGTCCGCGGCGGCGGTCTTCACGCGGTTGAGCAGCGCCTTTTCCTCCGGGAGCATGGGCCAGTCTGCCGCGAGCTTCAGGAATTCCTCCGCCTTTTCCCGCTGTCCCGCCGCGGTGAGGAAGATGCCGTGGTAGAGCGCCAGTTGCGGTTGCCGGAGGTCCTCTGGCTTCAAGGCGCCCATGATGGCGGCTGCCTCCTCGGGCTTTTCCTGCTGGTAAAGTGAGAGGCCGTAGGTGGAGGTGACGTAGGCGTTGTCGGGATATTCCTTGTGGAGCGCCTCCGCCGCCCGGTGCGGGTTGCCTTCCTCGGTGCGCGTGAGCAGGGAGAGAAAGATGTAGTTATTCCGGATGGCGAGGTCCTGGAAATTCATCCGCGCCATCATGCCCGCGACCATCTGGAGATGCCCCGTGTCGCCGCGCTGCATGGCGATGGCCCAGAGGGAATCGAGCACCCACTTCGGCGGGTTTGGAAAGGCGGCGATCTTCCAGAGGAGTTCCTCGGCCCGTTCCTTCCAACGCCATTCGATCGCCGCCTTTGCGAGAAGCTCGAATTGCGCGATCGCGCCGGGGCTGCTCAGAAACGTGTTCGGCGACGCGAACGCGCTCGTCAAGCGCGACGTCTTCGATCGGATCGGCGGCTTCACCGAAGACGTGGGCGTCGGGTGCGAGGACTGGGAGCTCTTCGCCCGCGCCACGCTCCAGGGGCTACGC
>JBEBGK010000676.1:0-2880 GCA_040081515.1 Chthoniobacteraceae bacterium | reverse complement strand
AGCCCGGGGCTTCCAGGTCACGCAGGTCGCGGGCGTCGATTCGGTGCAGGCCGCCGGCGTCACGCGTCGCGAAACCTTCACGGACCACGCCTCGCTCGACACCACGCTGCGCCGGCTCGTGCGCGACAGCGCCTGCGCCGCCGTCGTTCACGCGGCGGCCGTCGGCGACTTGACGCTCAAAATCGCACCGTGCGGCGAGCGGGCCTGTTGTGTGAGCATCGGCCAGACATCTTTGCCGTCGACCGGCAGCTTCTGATCGAGGCTCCCTCCGACTAGCTTCACTAGCGTCGGGTACCAGTCAATGACGTGCATGGGTTCCTTGATGGTCGCGCCGCCCGGGATGTGCCCCGGCCAGTTTGCGAAGGCGGACGAGCGGACGCCGCCTTCGTAGATCGTTCCTTTGTAGGCGCGCAGGGGAGTGTTCTCGCCGGGCTTCGGGCCGCCGTTGTCGCTGGAGAAAATGATGAGCGTATCCTCGCGCAGCCCGGCCTTTTCCAAAGCGGTGACGATCTGCCCGATCGCCTCGTCCACCGCGGCCAGCATGCCGGCGAGCTTAAGGCGCGGGCCACTCAGGGCGCTGTACGGTTGCAGATAGCTGTCCGGCACCTGCATCGGGCTGTGGACACCGTTGAATGGCACGTAGAGGAAGAGCGGCTTCGTCTTGTCCTTTTCCACGATGAGTTTGCAGGCCTCGCGCGCGACGAGATGCGTGCTGTAGCCTTCCTCCTTCACTTCCTTGTCGTTGCGATACCAGTCGTGCGAACCGTCGCGCATGTGCGTGAAGTAGTCGAGCGCGCCGAAGTAGTGCCCATACTGATGATCGAAGCCGCGCGACGTCGGCAGATACGCGCGGTCGAACTCGCCGAGGTGCCACTTGCCCGTGATTGCCGTTTCGTAGCCTGCATCCTTCAGCGCGCTGGCAAGAGTGCGCTCGGCGAGCGGAAGCCCCCACTTCGCGTGCGGACGCACGACTGTGTAAACGCCCGTGTGGGTTGCATAGCGGCCCGTCATCAGCGCCGCGCGTGTCGGCGAACAGACAGGCTGGACGTAGTGTGATTCGAGGATGGCGCCGCCGCGTGCGAGTTTGTCGATGTTCGGCGTGTGGATATCCTTGCCGCCATTGAAACCGCAGTCGGCGTAACCGAGATCGTCGATCAGGAAGAAGACAATATTCGGCCGTGGCGCATCGACGGCGGATGCGAGTCCGCAGAGGACGAGGAGCGTTGCGGCGAGGATTGGAAGGCGATGGAGTTTCATGGTGCGCTGACGGGTTCAGGGTTGTGGTTTGGTTTGATTGGCAGCCTTCGCGCCCTTCCATCCCTTGAGCCATTGCTCGGTGAGCGTGGCGACGAGTTGGGCGTTCTTCGGGTCGTTGGCAATGTTCACGTTTTCCTGTGGGTCCGCCTGCTGGTTCTTGACCGGAGGCGGGTACTGGCTGATCGCGGTCTTCCCGCCGTAGCAGCCCGGCTGCGCCCAGCCCATGTCGTCCACGTGGAAGATGAGGATGTTCGGTCTCTGTGCCGCGTGCGCGGTGATCGGCGACAGCAGGGCGAGCAGGATGAGGATGACGAGGCGGGCGTGCATGGGGCGGGGGCAGTGCTGGGAAAAGCGCGCGGGTGCTTCAATGAACAGCGGCGTTGTGGGGGATTCGGACACGGAGCGCCACGTTGTCGGCGAAACGCCTCACGCGAAGGATGACAGCAGTCGATGAAGGATCCGCGCTCCCTCGATCAATCGCGGGCCCGGCTGGAGGAAATCGGCCGAGGGCAGCTCCATGATGCGGTCTGCACGTCCGGCTGGTGTCTCCGAGAAGCGGCGCCTGAGGGACGCAAGATCGACCGGCTTGCCGCACCAGCTCGCGAGGATGAAGTCGGGCGCGTCGGCGAGCACCTCCTCGTCGCGCACGGTGCGTTCCTTTGCCGAACGGGCGCGTCGGCCGGCGAAGATGTCTTCGCCCCCGGTGAGTTCGATCAGCTCGCCGACCCAGCCGATTCCACTGATCGGAGGGTCCGGCCATTCCTCGAAATAGACCCGGGGCCTGCGGGCGGGAGAGCGACGCAGCGCGGCGAGTTCCCGCTCGAAGCTCTCCGCGAGTTCCTCGCCGGCTTCGCCACGGCCCGCAGCCCTGGCGACGAGGCGGATCGCGGACGCCGTCTCACGCAGTGAACGCTGATTGGTCGCAAGGACGAACGCCCCGGCGCGGATGAGGGAGGCGGTGAGTTCTGCCTGCACATCGGAAAAGGTGAGGACGAGGTCGGGCGAATGCGAAAGGATGCGGGCGGCGTCGCCCGAACTGAAACCGCTGACGACGGGCTTCGGATCGAGTCCCGATTGGTCGGCGAAAGCCGTGACGGCGACGACATCGCCCCATGCTCCCACGCGGGCGCAGATGTCGGCGGATTCGGCACTCAGGCAGGCGATGCGCACGAATGTGGGAAGCAGAGGCCCATCGTTCCCGGCATCATGTCGAGGATGCGCAACGGATCGGGCGGGAGATTTCGGCGAGCCTGTCAGGAGCCGTAGCTGCCTTCGACCCGCGCGGCGACGTCGAGGTAGCCGTAGTCCACCTCGTAGATCTGCTTCATGCAGTCGAGGTACTCGTCGCGTTTGCCCATTTTTTCGAGGACGAGCCCCAGGCGGTAGAGGACGTCCTTCTTGTTGGCGTCCATCCCGGTGGTCTCGCTTGCGGCGTCCTTGAACCGCTTGGCGGCGAGGTCGAGCATGCCCTTTTCGACATAGCACTGCCCGAGGAGATTCATCGCCTTGAGCCGGACATTCGGATTCTGGAGCGCCTTCTGGAGCTCCGGGATCGCCTCGGTGAACTGGCCGGCTTTCATGAGCGAGTCGCCGAGTTCATAGCGGAGCGGGAGATCGGTCGGG